>JAFGLL010000068.1 GCA_016928095.1 Thermoplasmatota archaeon | reverse complement strand
GGACCAGGTCGTATCCATCGTTGCGGAAAAGACCGGATACCCCGAGGACATGCTGGAGCTCGACCTTGACCTGGAAGCCGACCTCGGGATAGATACCGTGAAGCAGGTGGAGTTGTTCGCCACCGCAAGGGAGGATTTCAACCTCCCCAGGGACGACGCCATCAACCTGCAATCGCTCAACACGCTCAGAAAGATCATCGACTACGTGGCATCGAAATGGACCCATCCTTCGGAGGATGCGATCGCCGTTGTCAAAGAAGAGGAGATGGTCATCGAGCAGTTCACGGAGGAAGAGCTGAGGCAGAGGATCAACCGATGGGTTTTCGGGTCCGATGAAGCTCCCATGGTGATATCCGGCAGCAGCCCCGTCAAAGGGAGGAAAGCTCTGGTCATGGGCGGGGATGAGGAGGCTGTCAATACTCTTGTGGACAGACTTGGTATCGTCCCCTACCATCTCCCTCAAGGGGCATCATCGCTGGAGGAGGACGGTCTCAAGGATATCGAGGGGATCATATGCATCTCCCCCCTCTTTTTTAAGAACGTTCCTGACCCTGCGGACTGGGATACTGCTGCAGCATCGACCGCAAAGCTCCTTTTCCGTGTGTGCAAGGCAATGGGAAAGAACCTGAAAGAGGGCGGATTCCTCTACTCGATAACGGCAATGGGTGGAATGTTCGGGCTCAACAGGGACGTCAACCCTTTCAATGGGAGCGTCTCCGGCTTCACCAAGGCTGTCGGACGGGAGTACCCCGACGCCGATGTCATCTCGTTCGACGTGGACCCCTCCAAGGGGGTTGACAGAGCGGTCGAACTCCTCGCTGCGGAAGTATCCCACAAGGAACATCCGCTCGAGGCGGGATGCGACGGAGAGAAGAGATACCTTCCCGCGATGAGGATCGTGATGCCACCCTCCAGAGCGGACCTCGAACTTCAAGACGGCATGTCCATCCTCGTTTCCGGAGGGGGCGGAGGGATCACGGCCGAGATAATTCGAGGTCTTGCAGAAAAAGCAAGACTGAAATTCCACATCGTAGATGTGGCGGAGCTTTTAGAAAATACCGAGGAACTTGCAGCCCTTGATGAGGAAGGACTCTCGAGGAAGAGAGAGGAGATCAAAGAGGCCTTGCTGAAAGAAGGAAAGAAGTTCACACCGGTCATCCTTGACAGGGAGTTCTCCAGGATCACCCGCAGCATAGGGGTTTACGAACTGATGAAAGAACTGAGGTCGAAAGGCTCCGAACCTTTCTACCATCAGTCGGATATCAGGGACCTTGCCTCCATAGCAAGGATAGCCGGGGAGAACGGTCCGTTCGACGGCATCATCCATGCGGCAGGCATAGACCAATCCAAAGGGTTGATGTCCAAGAAGGAGGAGGACTTCGACCGTGTGTTCGATATCAAGGTGCAGGGTGCAAAGGCCATTCTGGATGCCACCAGGGAGCACCCCGTCAAGTTCTTCCTGACCTTCACTTCCGTTGCAGGCAGGTTCGGGAACGCCGGACAGGTCGATTACAGCAGCGCGAACGACCTGCTGGCCAAGCTGAGAGGGGCCGTTCATAGATACCATCCGGCATGCAGGTTCAGGGCGGTAGGGTGGTCTGCCTGGGCAGGTGTGGGGATGGCAAGTCGGGGCGCCGTCAAGACACTGCTCGAGATGGGGGGTATCACCTTCATACCGGTCGATGACGGCGTGGGGTATGCAATATCTGAGATACTTCACGGAAATGAGAGGGAGGTGTACTACTCCGGTTCCCTGGGACCAATGGACAAAGGAGGGGTCCTGAAGTGGTCCGAGGGCATACATCCTCCTTCAAAGGACGAAGCTTTACCATCTACCGGGACAGAGGCAGCTCGGAACCCTGAGAGATTGCATCCGCTCATCGACGAGATCATCGAGAACGAAGACGACAGGATACTGGTAAGAAGGTCGCTGGACGGTGTAAGGGAAAGGTTCCTTCCCGACCATTCCATCATGGGCACCATGGTATTGCCAGGTGTCATGGGAATGGAGCTCTTTGCAGAGACAGCTTCATTGCTGCGCCCGGAGATGGAGGTCGTCGCTCTTGTGGACGTCCAGTTTAAAAAAGCTGTCAATGTGAAGCAGACGCTGGACCTGTTTATAGAAGGTTTGATAGACCCCGATGATGTCGAGAACGAACGCGTCAATATCAGGGTCTATTCCATATTGAGATCGAAAAGATCGGACAACGAGGTGCAGGTTGAACATTACAGGGGAAGCGTTATCATGGGCTCCAGGTCCGGGGAGTGCGAGGAGATAAAGGACCATCCGATCAAGCCGAAGAACGTTCTGGCCCAGATCATCCGTCCCGAGATCTACAACCATCTGTTCCACGGGGAAAGGTTCCGTGTCATGGAGGGAATGGAGGTACTGAAGGATGGGGAGCTGATAGGGGTCTACCATCCAATACCCGAGGACCTTTTCGATCCAGGGACAGGGTGGGCCAACGGCGACCTGATAACGATACCGATGCAGACCGAATGCGGTTTCCAGACGGCAGGAGCCTATGTGCTGGACAGGTTCAAGCTCATGGCCCTTCCCACCAAGGTCGGCGTCATCGAGTACCATACGTACATGCACACATCCGAACCCGGGTTCGCCTGGGTCAGGTTCGGTGGAAGGGAGGACAGCACGTTCCGGTTCGATGTGGATATCATCGACAAAGATGGCAAGGTCAGGTTATCGTTCAGGGATTACGAGCTCAAATCCATGATGACCTACGATGGTGAGCTTAAGGGAGACCATAACGTCGTGTTCGAGGAGTTCTTCTCACCCAACGTTGCGGTAAGGGTGTTCAGGATCGACCTGGATACCATTCCCGAGGACCTTGAGGGATACATCAGGTACTTTGATGATGATGAGTGGACCGGCCTATTGAACGAGAAGATGACCCAAAAGAGGAAACGGGAGCATACCATGGGAAGGGTGGTGGCGAAGATGGCCGTTTCCTGGTACATGGCAACCTCTCGGTACAGGGTAGTACCTGTCAGGTCGATCAGGATCATGACCGAGGAAAGCGGGAAACCCTATGCAATGATAGATGAGGAGAAAATAGAGATCTCCATCTCGCATTCCCATCGTTGGGCGGTATGCTCGGTTGGAAGAACGATCCACGGTGTGGATGTGGAACTGGCCGAACACAGGGACCTCTCTTTCGTTGAGGAGGCATTCACCGAGAAGGAGGCTGAACTTATAGAGACCAAGAAGACCGAGTTCGATGTCGGCGAGAACATGATGCAGACATTGCTATTTTCCGCCAAGGAATCCTACCTTAAAAGGACCGGTCTCGGTCTTTCCGTTGACCTCAGGTCCATCCAGTGCTCGGATGTAACAAGGCTTCCAAACAAGGGCGGGATATCGTTCGAGGTTCTCCTCTCCCATGATGATGACAGTTGCAGGGTCCAGGGACATGTACCCTCGGCTTATGTGCTGACCGTTTGTGTAGATAATGAAGGATCATGACAAGGAAATATCGGATGTGAATTGCCATGGCAAAGAAAAACAGGATACTTGGAGGGGCAGGAGAGAAGGTCCTGCTTACGGGTAACGAAGCGATCGCCAGAGGATGCCTGGAAGCAGGCGTCGTCGTAGCAACGGCCTATCCCGGGACCCCGGCGACGACCATACTGGAGAAATTGGGGGACGTTGCGACGGAACTCGGCTTCCATGCGGAGTTCTCCGTCAACGAGGCAGTGGCCTTCGAGGTCTCCGCCGGAGCTGCGATGTCCGGGGTCAGATCCCTGATGGCAACTAAGATGCTGGGTGTGAACCTCATAGCCGACCCTTTGACGGTGATCTCCGTAACGGGAGTACGTGGGGGTCTGGTCATAATAACGGCGGACGACCCGCAACAGTTCTCCTCCCAGAATGCGGAGGATACAAGGTTCTTCGGCATGCTGGCCAAGGTACCGGTCCTCGAACCGGTCGATGGCCAGGAAGCCAAGGACATGACCAGATATGCCTTCGAGCTCTCCGAGGAGCTCGAGCTTCCGGTCTTCCTCAGGATCACCCCCAGGATATGTCACTCATCGTTCCCCATCGAACTTGGTGAGATACACCCGCCAAAGAGGAACGGGAAGTTCCTGAGGGACCCCAAAAGGTTCGTGATGATATCCACATTTTCCAGACCCAGACAGAAGATCCTCAACGAGAAGATAGCCAAGGCCGGTATCATAGCGGATACCAATCCATGGAACCGCACCTTCAATTTCCAGAACGGAAGGGCGGTTGACGATAACAAGGCATACAATACCTTCGGCATCATAGCCTCGGGAATGACCTTCCCCTACGTAGAAGAGGTCCTGGAGGTGACCAAGGTCAATGCAAGGGTCCTCAAACTGGCCACCACCTATCCTCTGCCTCAGAACCTCGTCACAGAGTTCCTTAGGGAAATGGACCAGGTACTCATCGTTGAGGAGAATGACGGTGTAACGGAGCTTCTGACCCGTGCCCTTGCGCAGAGAAAGAGGCTCAACGTGAGGATCATGGGGAAAGATGAAGGTCTCATCCCCATGTCCGGTGAGCTCAACCCGGACCTCGTGGGCGATGCCCTGGAGAAGCTTTTCGGGGTCCAGTTCAGGGAAGAGCTCACGGAACCTTACATCAAGGCGGAGAAAGAGCTCGTCAGCCAGAGGGTGCCGGCCCTTTGCTCGGGTTGCCCCCACAGAGCAAGCTATTATTCCATCAAGGAAGCTCTCAGAAGAAAGGGCATGGGTGGATCCATCATGGGTGACCGGGGATGTTACAATCAAGGGGCCTATGCACCTCTCGAAGGGATAGATTCATGCATCTGTATGGGAGCCTCCATAGCGATGGCATCCGGCATATCACACTCGGGGACCAATGAACCGGTCCTGTCCGTCATAGGGGACGGCACTTTCTTCCACTCGGGCATCCCGTCCCTGCTGAATGCGGTACACAACCGATCGAACATCGTCTCCCTGATATTCGACAACTCCATAACGGCAATGACGGGGCATCAGGTGAACCCGGGGACCGGTGTCAATCTCATGGGGGTCCATACCGGGAACGCCAACCTGAAGAAGATCGTGGAAGCGTGCGGCGTGGAGCGGGTACAGGTCATAAATGCCTTCGACACTAAAAGACTGATCGATGCGGTCATGGAGGAAATAGACCAACCGGGTCCCTCCGTCATCATATCACGTTCCCCATGTGCTCTGGTGGTGGAGAGGAACGTCAGACAGAGGAAGCTCAAGATGTACAGGGCCGAGGTGGACCTCGACAAATGCATAGGATGCAAGGTCTGCATGAAGAAGATAGGCTGCCCCGCGTTCGGATGGGGTGACGATCCGAAACCGCACCTCGAGATACTGCCGCACTGCAATGGATGCGGTCTCTGCGTGGAGATGTGTCCGTTCGGTGCCATCTCCGTTCCCGAGAAGAGGGAAGGCGCATTGGGAATTTCCGTCAAACCAAGGGAGGTGAGGGAATGAACATAATCCTCAGTGGAGTTGGAGGGAATGGAGTGGTGCTTACGACCAGGATAATAGCCGAGGCTGCGGTGATGGAAGGGATAAATGTCAGGGTTGGGGAGGTCCACGGCCTCGCCATGAGGGGAGGCACCGTGGTATCACACCTTCGACTTGGCCACGATGCCAAAGGCGTTCTCATACCCCAGAGAATGGGAGACATGATGCTTTCCTTCGAGCCGCTCGAGGCCATAAGACAGCTGAAATTGCTTAAAAGAGGGGCCAAGGTGATAATCAACAACGACCCTTACATTGGAGTGGACGCACATCTTGGCCTTTCCAGATATCCTGACATCTGCAGGGTCCTGGAGCAGATACAGGAAACACAGGACCTTGTTGACGTTCCGGCGACCCACCTTGCCGTCGAAGCGGGAGGTGTCGTTATGACCAACGTCGTCATGCTCGGAACCCTATCCGCATCCAGGGAGCTTCCGATACGCAGAGAGGTCCTTCTCGAGGCCATCAAGTCCAGGGTCCCGCCCCATACCATCGACAAAAATATCGTGGCCTTCGAACTCGGGGAAAAGGCATTCCAGGAATGGGAATCGTCACGCGCCTGTCAGGTGAAACAGTGAACCCGGGACGATGAAGAGCAATATCAAAGGGGGAACCTTTCTGCAAGGCCCCCTTTTTTATGTATTTTGAAAACCGATGGGAAATCCCTAATTACCAAAAAGGGGCTCCTTCACTCCATGACCGTGCAGATCAGATGCGAGAGGGTGGATATCTCCACCGGGGGACAGAAGATAGCCTTCTTCCCGGAGAGGACGGCAAGGGACCTGGACATCCACCCCATGGATCGGGTGGAGATGATCAACGTGAAGGACTCGAGCTCCATTCACACTTCCACCGTCCAGTTCTGGTCATGCCTTAAGGACAGGGTCGGTCTCTGCAGGGAGCTTGCGGATGATATGGACATCCGCGATGAGGGCATCATCGTGGTGAGACCCATTCCGAAACCCGGCTCCGTCAATCATATAGTGGACAGGATGAACGGAAGTGAGCTGTCGGGAGACCGGATAATGGAGATCGTCGGTGACATAGTGGACGATTCTCTTTCGGAAGTGGAGATGTCCTGCTTCGTCACCGCCTGCACCATGGAGGACCTCTCCATGGCCGAACTCTACAACCTTACCAGGTATCTGGCCGAATCGGGAGACAGGCTCGAGTGGGAGGACGAGATAGTGGCTGACAAGCACTGTACCGGAGGTGTTCCCGGTAACAGGACCTCCCCGATAGTGGTCCCGATAATAGCCGCTCTTGGTGTCAAGGTCCCCAAAGCATCTTCCAGGGCCATCACATCTCCAGCGGGAACAGCCGATGTCATGGAGACCATGGCAAGGGTGTCCTTCGAGAAATGGCAGATACAGGATATCGTGAACAGGACGGGGGCCTGTCTTATCTGGGGCGGGGGGCTGAACATAGCCCCGGCCGATTCCAAGCTCATAAAGATCAGAAAGACCATCGATTCCAATCCGGAAGGCCTCCTGATATCATCCATCCTCTCCAAGAAGTTCGCAATGGGTTCCAAGTACGTGCTCATCGACATGCCAGTGGGATTGGAGACCAGGTACAAGTCCCTGGGAGAGGTCCGTCATATGGCTCAGAAGCTCAAGAAGATCGCCGGACGGCTCGGGATGAGGTCAGAAGTGGAGATAACGTTCGGGGACGAGCCCATAGGCAACGGGATAGGACCGAACCTGGAGGCGAGGGATGTGCTCCAGGTCCTCATGAACCAACCCAATGCTCCGGGGGACCTGAGGGACAAGGCCCTGAGGCTGGCAGGAAAGCTCATTGACCTGTTCGCCAGGGATATGTACGGAGGTGATCACAGACCGGGTGACGGGGAGGAGATGGCAAGGGAGGTCCTGTTCTCCGGGAAGGCACTGTCCAAGTTCAGGGAGATCATCTCCGCACAGGGAGGGGATCCCGATATCACCCCGGATGAACTGATGCTATCACCCACAACCATCGACATGAGGGCTCACAAGGAGGGGGTTCTCATCGATTATGATAATGTCGTTCTCAAGAAGGTTGCCAGGCTTGCAGGGGCACCGGTCAATGTCGGGTCCGGAATAGACCTGTACAAAAAGTCGGGGACTCGGGTTTCCAGAGGAGAACTGGTCCTGAACGTCCACTGCGGGTCCGAGGAGAAACAGGCGATGGTCTATGATTTCCTCTCCCGCAACAACATGTTCACCATAGAATAAAGAACATGGGGGGCTACCGGTCCAGGAGATGACTTGATCTCAGATGTCATCCATACTGCCGCTCTTTACGTCACCGCCATCCCTTTCCGGCACTGGATCCCTCGGTTCGGGTGGATCGTCCATGAAGAACTCCCTGGAGAGCCTTGTAACGGATGGTGTTTTCTCCCTTCTGATCCCTATCATGAGAAGAGGAGCAACGACCAGAAAAGGGATGGATATGAAACCCCAGACGAACGAACTTCCGTGGGACAGATTACCCGTCAGCTCTCCCATCTCATCCGCCGGGATGACCACGGAGACGTTGATGCCATCGGGTCCGAGGTCCGACCTGACCATGTCCGGCATGATATTGTAGATCAACAACATGGGAGCGAGTACCATGAACATTGCCAGCGTTCCCGTGATGAAGGGAAGCAGCCACGATACCTTTCGAAAGGAAGTGAGCATGCCAAAGAGGAAGGTCACCAGTGCCAGAACGACACCTGCCGAGATGCAGAACGATGATGTGACGATCGACGTACTGTCCCCACCAGAGTAGCTGACCCGATATTCCGTGTAATTGGCGATGCCAAGAAGATTGTCGTTCTCACCGATCCAGATGGTGCCATTGGTGAAACCGTATCTCACATCCGCCTCCCACCAGCCAAGGTCCTGCTGCGTCCCCATCTCGGCCTTTCCCGAGTATAGATCGTCCGATATCAAAGCTGCCGCTACGAAAGAGAATGCAAGGAGAGCCATGATAGCACCACCGACCCCCCTTAGCTGGCCAAGGTCCGTCATGAGCGCACCTCCCTGATCGGGGATGAATTGTCAGGTCCCATCTTTCCTCCGATCGATATCATCTGCACATCCATCCATTATCATCCTATCTCTTCTTCTTGGTCAACTTTGGGCCTTGACGGGAATGGAAGTCGATCATGTTCATGATACCGGATACCTTCAAGGAGCGGACCATCATAAATGTTATCTACATCTGTCACCGATACATATCCATCCCGGAGGAAGATGGATGAAAGGCGCACCATGGACATTTTATGTTATTGCTGTTATCTTGACACTGCTACCGAACGTATATCCTTTCCCTTCAAGCCATGCGGATGGTATCCACTCCCGGTCCTATCTCGATGTCGGTATCTCGAATGTGACCTTTACAGGTACCCTGGGAGACCGCTTCATTCCGGGAGATACCGTAAGTATCGATGTGGAAGTAGGTCACGACAACAACCCATTCCAGAGCGAGAGACCGGTCGTTTCGGAGGATGATCTGATGATCGTTATAGTTCTGGACGACGGGATGTCCAATGTCACTTATATCTATAACAGGGTCCCCTCTCTTCCTCTGACCTATACCATCGCCAGGAACGAGACATACGCACCATATATTTCGCGGTCCATCTGGAATGTCAGCGAGGACACCCCCGAGACCGATATTGCGGTGACGGTATCCCTGGTGATCATGGACGATGATGGGTCGGACAACGTCTTTACCCGTTCGATACATATCGCCCATATCGCCTCCCAGCCCATGATATGGGAAGAGGGTCAGGAGGAATTCAAATATGAAACAAGGACCCCGCACATGGTCGATGTGGGCGATACATCCTCCATTCCCTTCAAGCTCAAGAACCTCGGATACGAGGCGGACATATTCCGATTCGAGACGATCTCCGTCCCGGAAGGATGGAAAATAGACCTCCCCGGCACATGTACGGTCCTTCCGGGTGACGAGGAGGACCTGATCCTTATGATGCAGGTACCCCAATATCCAATGGATGCACTTGCGAATACGGTCTATTCGGTGGTCCTCGATGTCGGATCGGTCCTCGAACCCAACAGGACCTTCGAATTCCAAACCTCACATGCATTCCGTTTCAAGGTGAGACCGGAGTCGGAGGCCATCATGTCACCATATAAAAGTTCTGTTTATCTTACACCCGGTGGTTCCTACAATGTGAAATTCGGGCTGAAGAATACCGGGAATTTCGTGGATGAATACAAACTGAACATCCTCGTTGACCGGGTCCACCTGGACAACGGTTGGAAATTCAGCATCGATCCGGGAACCAGCCAACATAGCGTATACCCGGGAGAGATATTCCAGGTCATCATAAGGGTGACGGTACCTCTGGATGCTTCGAAATACTACTACGTGACCTTGAGGATAAATGTTACTTCGATGAAAACCGGCTACAATACAATATCTGCTCCGTGCATCATCTTTGCGGACATCCTCTACGGAGGGGATATCGAGAGCATCGAAGGTCCGATAACCCTGGAACCCGGCGAAGAAAATATCGTATCGTTCAACTTTACGAACACGGGGAACGACAAGGACAGGACCCAGAATTTGATTGTGACCCAGAATCCACAAGGGTGGATCGCCATCATCGATAGTTCGCCTTTCTCCGAAGGTATTGGACCCATGACGACCGTGAACATCGATCTGCATGTTATTGTTCCGATAACATACCCGGCTACCTTCGAACCAGAGTACCCGGAGATCGTGTTGGAGGCCAGAGGAGGACCTACGAATATGATCCTTGATACGGAGACGTTCCTTTTCTCCATTCCAGGAAGGATGGGGATTTCCATCGAATGCGAGGATAACACGACGATCGGAAGCCCGGGTGAGATCGTGTCGATGAACATCACGGTGACGAACCTGGGAAACTGCAACGACACGTTCTCGTTGGCTCCGGAAGAGCCAGGGATCGAGATCGTTCACAACCTCTCGGGAATGGTGCTGGAACCTGGCGGGACCGCTTTGATCGAGGTTATGCTGCGGATCCCCGACCACCGATGTGCGGACAGCGATCCTTCGACCCCGTGGCCCGATGACGAAGGCCTCTATGACCCCTACATCATACACATCGACGGCTGGTCACAGAACGAAACGGAGCCCGGTGTGACCAAGGTCTCACTTCCCATCTTGATGTACATACTGCCTGTCCACGCAATAAAGGCAGAGATCATGGACGGACCGATCAAGAAGCTCCCGTTCGACCATAGCCAGGCAAGGACCTTTCAGGTAAAGGTGAACAACATCGGGAACGTGGGATGCGACGTTTCATCATCCATCTTGAACGCACCTTCATGGCTGTCCATTCGGTCCGATCCCCTCTATTTGCCTTACGATGGAGAGATGACGATCCAGGTACCGATGGATTACAAAGCGTTCGACATGGACAACAATGATGTGAAGAACGTGACCATCCGTTTCTTTATCCACAGGAACCTGTCTGAGCCTCTCATCCATGACCTGTCCATGGGATTCCATTTCCTGCCGTACTCGTTCCATATCGTCTCCCTGGACATCTCCCCCGTGAGTAGCATGGAAGATGAGAGGTATCTTATGGAGTATGGGGTCAACCACACCTTCGGTCTGCTCGTCCAGAGGGAGGGAGAGGACATGCTCCTCCCGGGGAGCATGGACGGACCTTATCTTTTTCTCTACTATCATGATGATGGCCGGTTCATCAGCAGGATATCCATACCGCTGATGGAGCCAGGGAACGAGACCTGGATCGAACTCGGCCCGGTGGAGTTACTGTATACGGGGGCGCACACACTCGAGTTCCGTATCGAAGGTATGGGAGCAGACTGTCTCGTTGGACACTCTTCGATGCAGATCGATGTATTTGTGGAGGGCCCTCCGGACAGAACGGATGACAGTACTCTGTCGAATGGGGTCCTTGTATTGATGATCGCAGGTCTGTTATTGCTGGTCATTCTTATTGCGACGGCCCTCTACCTTTTTTCAAGGGGACACGCCTCGGTGGGGACCGCTCCGAACGAAGAATAGCCAGTTGAACATTGGTCCAGGACGATATATCGATCGCGCTCAGGTCAAGAACAGTGATATCGCTCCATTGACCCACATGGATCCTTGGGATGTCGAAAGAGAGGACCTTCATTCGCAACTGTTATAAAGCATGCCTTGATAGACCCCCGAACGAAGGTGAAGAGCATGGTCAACAGGAGCGATATCCACAACATCATCGTCGCGGGTAAGTCCGGAGCGGGAAAACAACCCCGGATCGACGTCCTTGTCAACGAGTTCGGATTGACCCAGCTATCTACAGGCAATATATTCAGGGAATACGTCGGGGCTTTCGATGCCTCCGGTTTCAAGGGCGACCTGGAAGGTTTCTTCGATGAGATAAACGACACTTTCATCAAGGACGAGTACATCGAGAAGGCCATAAGGGAACAGCTTCCAGATCTTGAGCATATCAGACCGGTCCTGCTGGGGCTCAAGGCCAAATACTTCATGAACCTGGGAAGGTTCGTCCCGGACCGCACTACCAACGAGCTCTTCTCCGAATATTTCTCGAAGGGTGGATACAAGGGTTTTGTCCTTGACGGCTATCCGAGGACCCCTGAACAGGCACAGTTCCTCCTGGACCTGTGTTCCGGGAACGATACCGGGATGGACCTCATCGTGGTCGTCAACAATTCGGACAAGCTGATCATCGACAGGACCATCGGAAGAAGGATATGCCCCTCTTGCAAGAAGGTCTACCACGTTGAGTTCAAGCCATCGGCTGACGGCATTCACTGTGACGAATGCGGAACGGAACTTGTCCAGAGATCGGATGATACGGTCGAGAGGATCCAGATGAGACTCGTGGAGTTCTACGACAAGGTCATACCGGCGCTGGATGTCCTGGAGAAGACGGGCATCCCGGTCGTTACCGTGGAGGGGAACCTCGAGGTGTTCACCGAGGAGAACGTGAGAAGGTCCGTGATGGAACAGATCGAACCTCTCCTCGAATGAAACATATCACCCATCCATTGAAAGACCCATCATCCCGTCACTCTTCTTTTTCCTTCCTACGGTGGACTAGGTCCCGTCGTATCATCATATGGAGAAACGGGAATGCAGCATACGAGATCCCGAGGCCTGCAACAACATCCGATGGATAATGAACGCCCATGAAGATCCTTGAGGCCCCCATCAGGAGGCTGAAGAGGAACCATGCCGCAAAGAGCACACCGGACCATTCCGGTCTTATCGATCCGAGGGTCATCATTATCGCTCCGTACAGGGAGACGGCAACGATACAATGTCCGGAAGGGAAGCTCTCGCCGTACGGATCGACCATCCATGTGATCTCTTCCGGTCTCTCCCTCGAGGTGATCACCTTGAGAAAAAGGGTCAACAGGATAAGGATCACACCTGCGAGCGATAACTTCAACGAGAGACGTTTCCTGCCCGAAGAGGCCAGCGCGAGGAGGAAAAGTATCGTCAACGGCAATGTAAAGGCGAAGTTCCCCGAAAGGGTTACCCCCATGAAAAGACCGTTGATGAGCGGCCCTCTGATCCCCCCGATCCACTCAAGGATGCCATCTTCGATACCGCCCCTGTCCCCGAGGAGGAACCAGACGGTCCCTATCATGAGTAGTACAAATCCCGGAATGGACCATAGAATAGCGTTCTTCGAATTCGGGACCCTTTCACCCTTTCTCATCCGTTCTCGAACACTTTGGTTGATATTTTACGATCCCGGTTAAATGAAGTAGGAATGTCGTCATTTTCCTTGAAATATTAATTATGGACGCGACCCATGATACGGGTCGGTGTTCGATCGAAGGTCCATATCATAGCAGCCATATTCCTGATCATCGGGATCATCGCCGGTATCCTTGGGGGTGTTATCATCGATGAGGTCATCGAAGAGGAGAAGGAAGAGGGCCCCGGAGAATACAAGTATTATGCTCCGGGGATCGGATCGGTCCATGAATGCTCGACTGACGACTCCGAGACGATATGGCTCATCAATATCCAAATGGTTTGAAATTGGTCAAGGTACATTCCTTGATAGTTCCAGAAGGTCGCGATAAACCGGAAAATCGTGTTCTGGGGGTTCCTCCACGTCACCCGTAAGTACCATGGCCACCTGGCATCCGGCGGCCTTTCCAGCAGCTATGTCCGTATCCGGCCTGTCCCCCACCATTAGCACGTCCTTCGCCGAAAGCCCCATCTCCCTGAGTGTAAGCAGGGTGGAATACGGCTCGGGTTTCCCGACCACCACCGGCTCGACCCCGCTGCATTCCGCGATCGCCGCGATAGTGATACCCGCTCCGGGAACGACCTTACCTCCTTCCGTTGGCAGGGTCGGGTCCCTGTTCGTCGCAATGAACCTTGCCTCATCCCTTATGGCCCAGAGCGAGTCCCTCACCTTGGCATAGGTCAGGTCCCTGTCAAGTCCGGCAACCACGAAGTCCGCTCTCCAGTCGCCCGTCCCGGCAGGTACGGTGTCGTGGCCGGCAAGGGAAAGCTCCTCGAAGAGCCCTATCTCACCAACAACGAGACACCTAGCAGGTCCGAACATGTCCTTGATATATACCGCTGCGGCATAGGCTGAACCGATGACAGGTGCCGCAGGGAAACCCATGGACGTCAATCTCAGTAGCGTCCGACCGTTCG
Source organism: Thermoplasmatota archaeon (assembly GCA_016928095.1). Taxonomy (GTDB): domain Archaea; phylum Thermoplasmatota; class Penumbrarchaeia; order Penumbrarchaeales; family Penumbrarchaeaceae; genus JAFGLL01. The sequence goes on along the minus strand of JAFGLL010000068.1, from coordinate 12,985 downwards.
TCATGGTGGAATTGTTCGTGAGATATGTTACAGCCATACCCCGGCCCAGAAGAGATCTGACGGCTTCGGGGGAACCTTTGATGGTCTCCTTCCCCCTCAGGAGAACCCCGTCTATGTCAATAATGACCCCTTTCATCTGATCCTTTTCCCCCTCAATCCGGAAGGACCGCGACATGGGGAGAATACCTCTCCCACTGTTTCGAGGTGTCAAGCATGATGCGGCCCCCGCTGGGGATGAGAGTATAGAGGTATGCCCTTATGAACTCCTCGTTCTGATACCTGTCGAAGACATTGTCGGTGAAGAGACCCGTGGTGGAGATATAGGTGACCTTCCCGTCGGTAGCACCTATGTCGTATTCTATCATTATTCTCCCATTTGGAATATAATTATCCCCCTCAAGGTCCATCTGCCAGTTGTCGTTGAGGTCTACCACAGTAAGCTGTTTCGTTGTCCATGATATCGGTCTGCCCGGACCGGTGAAGGACAGGCCGTTGGGTGAATGGAACAGCAGCTCGTACCTCGTTCCTTGTATATCGAAAGAGTCACCCTTTATGAAGCTCATATTGTAAACGAAACCCCGGTCCCCTTCCGGGTCCGAGAACAGCCTGTCCACGAGATAACGGTGCCCCGTGAAGTTCACCTTCCCTCCAGCCTTTCCAATGAGATAATCGGCCAGCCTCTGACCGTTCGTACCATCGTCGGCCACTATCACATGACCGCCCCTGTCCAGGTAATTCCCGATATCCACGAGCTCGCTCGAGTTCATCTGCGTCTCGATCCCGATCAGAAGGTAAACGGAATCCTCCGGACCTGTTACCTCACCCAGCTTCTTCGTGCCATCCACCTCGGTATAATCGAAGAAATGGACCTCTGAGATGGACCTTTTGAAGTGGTCCAGGTCCCTCCAGGGTCCCTTCCTCATCTCGTCCCCGTCACCGCCCTGGTCCTCCCTCGGATAGACCAGAACGATGATGAGGATGAAGACGATCGCCACCACGACCAGGATGCCAAGCAGGTCCCTCTGTCTCGACCTGGACTTTTCGGACACCTTCTTTCATCCATGCAACATTATTTCTATCTTTTGGGGACTTGTGACTTCATTGGTTGGGCTCGTTCCCCCTCTGTTGGAGTTACTGCCTCCACTTATGAAAATGATCGCGAGCATTGACAGGTCGGGACTCACGCCTGCCCTTTCATCTCGGACAGGTCCGATGTACTGCTGGCGAGGTCGATCCCGGCAGGATAAGGACCGTGAGGTATTGGTCCATTCCATGAGATACCCATAAAAAAGGTTCAGCGATCCAAAAGATGGGGCGATCATTATATGTTTTGACAGCAACATTTATAGCCTGAATTGACGCTAGATACGCGGTGGTCGAATGCCAAAGAAGTTCCCGCTTACGTTGACTATAGTAGTAGGGTTGATCTCCATCCTTGCCGGTGCAGGTCTCGGAGCCGTTATCATGCTATCGGTCGATAACGATACGGACAATGGTAATGGTGGAGAGGGGAATGATGAGAATAACGACCTGATCCTGAGAAGCGATTCAGCCGATGCTGCCAATACTGTTTGGGACCCCGAACATCACGCACTGAATGATCTGAACGGAGTTCTCAAGGGCAGGGTCATCATGATCGAGCTTTCCGTTGAGGATGAAGAGGACCAGTATCATTTCCTTGTACTTCCGGACCCGGATTTCGCATGGATGCTCAACGACGAGAACGTCAGGAGCTGGAGAGGGTCCATCATGGTCGAGATAATGAAGGAGGATGATTCGATCCTCCCAAGGCTCTTCATCGGACAGCACCTCTCAATTCAGGGCCCGTTCGTGACGGATATCAGGGAAGGCCATGGTTGGAACGAGATAGATCCGGCCCTCATCATCACGGCTATATGAAACAGCACAGGACCAACGACCTGATCCTTACCGGGACCGGTTCTGACACTTCAAGAAGGATCGGTCCTTTGGCGCTCAAGTGGTCCCTTGGGTCTTTTTTGACCTGTTCCTTATCATCAGATACAGGCCGATACCGATCCCTATCAGTGCCATTGGTAAGATGATGATGAGGAGAATATTCCCGCCACCACCCTCCTTTCCTGTCATTTCCACCTTCCCCGTTGCGGTGTCTCTCATGTCCAGCTTGTTCACGACCTTCAATCTTATATCATAGGTGCCCGGAGCTTGATAGGTATGTTCGGCCCGGATACCTGAAGAATTCGTGCCGTCCCCGAAATCCCAGAGATAATCTGCAATGCCCACACCGCTCTGGTCGTAGGAACGGGAAGCATCTACACTGACCTTGAGCTCATCGGTCTCGTTCTCGAAGATCGCCTGGGGTCCAACACCGATCTTCAGAAAAGGTCCCTCGAGCTGATGTGTATACATCACGACCGATCGTCTAGCATCGGGTCCGTCATCCCCATCCATCCCGAATGTTACTATGAGTCTCCCGTAATCATCGACGTCGCAGGTGAAGAAATCTCCAAGGTCCCTGTCCGAACTTCCACCGGTTCCCGTTGTTCTGATGGAACCGGTGTGGACATAGTCCAGGATGGGTGTGATAATGAACGAGGAATTATCGCTCAGTCCATCTTCGGTTATAGCTGCGTAGATGCCCCAACTCGCGTTCTTCTTCTCATCCGACGATAGATCGAGTTCCTCTGTGGTCTCGTACCATGTCAAGGCCACTCTTCCCGGGTCCCCCACGGTGATCCATGGAAATACCCTGGTTCCATTGGTATCAGTGACCTGTTGTATGTTCCATTGAGCTCCCCTGTCCGTCGATACGGCCATGAAGACGTTCTCCTGTGTGGACCACGTGAGGTACACGTTCCCTTCCATGTCCACATCGGACGCTATGAAGATGTTCTGCACGTCCTCATCGGTGCTGAGGACCTCGTATCTGGTGAATGAATCCGCCCCGTCCTTTGACACGTATACAGCGATGTTGTTCCCTTCCTTGTTGGGTAGGTATATCGTTCCATCGACCTTATCTACACAGAAATGATCCCTGGAACCCACATTCGTCGATACGGGTATTCTGTTGTTCCCCATGGTCCAGATGAATCCCCTTGTGGTCCATTGTGCCCTCTGTATGACGAGTCCCTGGGGAATATCATTGTAGATCATGTAAAGCGATTCGGCCTGCGCGCCAGGGAATGTTCCGACGGTTGGCCCCCTGTCGAGCCATTGTCGGTCACCGACCCTTGTTACGGTGGCAAGAGGGTTCCTGATCCAGGTCTCACCTCCATCCTTGGAAGTGTCTATGGTAGAGCTCCAGAGGTATAGATCGGTGTAGTAGATCGTCCCATCACCCGCTATCGCAGTGAAGGAATCTCCCGAACCAAGAGCGTTCCTGCCGTAAGCATGTGATCCCCAGCTTCCACCATGGTCCTTTGAGATCCACAGGTTACCGCTCTGTCCGCCTCCGATACCGGTGGGGGAATCGATATATATCCACTCCTCACCTGAAACACTGGGTCCGGCCAGGATATGGGGCTCGAACCCTTCTCCAGCCGAATCCGGTATTTCACTTATGAAAAAATCCAGGGGATGATACATGTCCCCGCCATCGTTCCCGGATGCGTCTTGCGCTTCGGTCGGGGTCTGTATTACCCCCATTGGAGATATCAGGAGCATCATCAAAATAGCGATCATGACCTTTCTCAAGTTAAGACCTCTATATCGTCAATATCAAGGAATAGCATCCCTTCGATATAATCCTGACCGTTGGATCCATGGTTATCCAGACACTTCGTCCGGGGGCATCACGATCTTTCCCCACACTCCCCTGACGAAATAAAGGTCGCTTCTCCCGTTCTCCGGTCCGACATAGTACTGATAGGCGATATTGAGTGCTTTATCCTGACCTATGACTATCTCGAAAAAGTCATGAAGGGCGTGCAGGTCGTCACCGACATAACATGGCGTGGGATCCGCGATGGTGAAGTTTATATCCGGATCATGTATGGAAGAGAAGAGGTCCATTCCACCATAGATGTACCATTCGCTCTCCGGGGTGATGGGTAGGTCCCTGGAGGCATAGAATGCGACTGCCACAGAACCATCTGGTCCGGTATTGATCGTGGGGTAATCTATGAATGCCTGGAAGGGGGTGATCTCCCATGTCATCCAGGTCTGTCCAAAGTCGAGGCTCCTGCCTATGAATATCCTTGTACCGTTCTCCACCCCGTTCTCGGCGTCGTTCCATAGTACCCACACCACTCCTCCATCCTGAGCGGATACGATCGGATATTCCCTTCCGGGTCCATCCCGGTGTCCGATGAGGATGGGATCATCCCAGTTCCAGTTCACGCCCATGTCATTGCTCACATACATGAGAATATCTGCATCAGCCCCCGTATCACTTTCGGATACGACGTAGACGTGGTCCCCATTCCTTTCGCAATCGATATGCGCCCATCCGTTCCCCGGAACGGGTTCAGGTCTGCTGAAGGTCCTCGCCCCATTGGTGGACCTGTAGTACCAGTAACGGCCTCCGTTAACCTCCACAGCGTTGTTACCGAGGTAATGGACGATATTGTTCCCCTGTGCAGTTATCCATGGTCTGTCATCAAGGCCTGATGTCTTCTGGACCCTCACGGAATACTGGTATTGACCCTGGTCCGCCCAGACATGTATATGATTGTCGATCAGATATGTGTCAACGAAGTAAACATTGTCCGACGCATCGACAGCGATATCCCCCTCATCCCCGAGGTAGGTCTGCCATAGGGTACCTCTTGGGAATGGGTCTGTCGGAGAGCTCCATGTCATTCCATCGTCCGTGCTGACGAAGAACCATGAGGCCAGGTAGTCCCAGGATGTTTTATCATCGAGGTTCTTGTGCGCGGTATAATACATGGCTCCCGTTGAATCCATGGCTATTCCGGGTTCGTACCCTTCTTTGTTGAACACGTAGGGGTCCTGAAAATCGACGACCTTCAAGGGTTCGACCTCTTCATCGGAATTGGACCCGCCCAGATCGACCTTGGAGCTGGAGTTGGCAAAGATCATGATCACGACGATGATCAACACCGTCACTAGAGTAGCGATCGAAAAGGCAGCCACTCTCCTGGTCCGGAACTTCATGGTCGGAAAATGACCAATGAGGATAATATAGTTTGTTGATATTGCTTTCAGGTCCTGTCATGTATTGCCATTCCTTCACCCTTGATAGGTCCATTTCATTCCAGATCATTGAGGGAAGTTTCGACCTCGCCTTCCTCAGATCCTGGTGAACCCGGTTCATGTTCGTACCCACCGGAGTAAATGAATTATAATCGGAGCCGATATCATTCATCGGTGAACGAACGAAGATCTGCATGATATCCTCGGAATACCCCCCGAAATGGGGAGGGGTCGGCGTTGTCGCCTATTATCTCTCCACATGGATGGCGAAGAGAGGGCACGAGGTCCATGTCGTGACCAGGAAGCAGAGCATCGGCTACCAGTCCTCCCACGACAACATCCACATCCATCCAGTGAAATGGCTGAGAGCCCCCATGCTGTTCACCACCTCCTTCGGAAGGAATGCGGTCAGATGGATAAGGGAAAGCGGTCTGGAGTTCGACATCGTACACGTCCAGTCCAACATGGCGCTCCTGCCCGAAAGATGCTACGATGAACTGGATGTCCCGGTGGTCTCCACCATGCACGGAACGTGGCGGGGGGAACGCTCCACCATCAGCTTGAGGAACCTCTCGCCTTCCATCGCTGCGGTGAACGACCTTGCGATAATGTATCTTGGCCCCTTCTTCGACAGGTTTGAGGACCATGCAATAGAGAGGTCGAACGGCGTCATCACTATCTCGTATTCCGATTGCAGGGCCCTGAAGGAAAGGGGTGTGAAGAACCGCTATGATAGAAGGATACATCTTCCAGACGGCATCGATGTTGAGGAGTTCCACCCGAGGAACATGGACCCGGAACTGAAGGGGAGATACGGGATACCTGCGGGGAATAAGATGATAGCATCGGTTGGCAGATTCGCGGCGAGGAAGGGCATCCGGGAGGTCCTGGAAGCCTTCAGGCTCATGTACAGCGAGAGGAAGGACCTCACCCTGTTTCTGGTCGGATGGGGACCCCTCGAGAGCGAGATCAGGTCCAAACTGAGGAAATATTCCATGGAGGACGCCGTCAGACTGGTCATATCGCCGCCTCATAAGGAGATGCAGGCCATCGTAGCCACCGCCGATCTTGCGATGTTCCATTCCTACTGGGAGGGATACGGGCTCACATTCGGTGAGGCCCTGGCCTCGGGGACCCCCTGTGTATTGACGGATATCGGCGGTGCTCCGGAGATGGTCGTGGAGGGCACCGGGAAGCTGGTCAGGGTCGGGGACGTGAAAGGTCAGGCAAAGGCTGCCCTGGAGCTTCTTGCCAGAGAGGACCTCCCTGAATGGGGCTCAAGGGGGAGAGAGCATATAGTGAGATACTGCTCATGGGAGGATATAGCTGCGAGAACGGAGGAGTTCTACGAATGGGTCGTTGAGGACCCCGAGAACAAGGAGGGGTGGAGGGATGATTTCGAGAGGTGCCCCTGAAAGGTGATGGATTGCCCGGTAGGATAGACATGAGAGCTCTTCATGAGAAGTCATCGAACGATGTGATGCTTCTCCTAAGAACCTCTCCGGAAGGGTTGAGCCCGGATGAGGCCGGCAGGCGCTTGAGGACCAACGGTCCGAACGAGATCCCCAGGGTCAAGAGGTCCTTTCTCAGGAAGGTTGCCCCCCAGATATTCGATTTCGTCATAGTGCTCCTCATCGGTATAGCCGCGGTACTGGCCCTTCTTGCATGGATATTCCCCGATAATGGATCGACCTCCTTCGAGACCTCCATCGCCATCGTGGGTGTCATCCTTCTCAGCTGGGTCCTCATAGTGTTCCAGCTCTATTCTGCCGAGCGTTCCCTTGAAGCCCTGAGAAAGATAGGCGCTGCCAGGGCGAAGGTGAAGCGTGGCGGGAAATGGAGGGAGGTCCCGACGAAGGAGGTCGTATACGGGGACATTGTGATGCTTGGAGAGGGTGACAGGGTCCCCGCCGACGTGAGGATCGTTCGTGGTGAGCGCCTCACCATCGACGAATCATCGCTCACGGGTGAATCCGTGGGAGTGGAGAAGGATAGCGCTCCCGTGGAGCTGAACGACCCGTCCCTCCACCAGCTTTCCAATATGGCCTTCATGTCCACCATTATAACCAGGGGGGCTGGGGAAGGTGTTGTCACTGCCGTTGGTCTCGACACCGAGCTTGGAAAGATCGCAAAGAGCATCGAGGAGGCACCGGAACCGGAGATACCCCTCCAGAAGAAGATGGGGCAGCTTGCCAGGACGCTATCCCTCGTCATGCTATCGCTGATATTCATACTGACAGTGGTCCAGATAGTGAGGCTTAGTGTGATCGGAGACCTGGACCGGGACTCCGCCATGGAACAGATGGTGAACGGGATCATTCTCGGCGTGGTTGCCGTCCCTTGGAGCTTCCCCATCATCACGACGTCCGTCATGGCAAGGGGGATGATGTATCTGGTAAAAGAGAACGCTATCGTCCGCAGGGTGGCATCCATAGAGGGTCTAGGAAGGGTCTGTGTCATCTGTTCCGACAAGACCGGGACCATGACCCAGAACGCCATGACCGTGAAGACGCTCTTTCAGGGAGGGCGGTTCTACAGCGTTACCGGTTCTGGATATGCCCCGGAAGGATGGCTGGAGCTGGATAAAAAAAAGGTCCATGTGGAAAAGGGAACCCATCTCCACAGGCTCCTGGAGGCCGGTTTTATCGTCAATGATGCCAGGTTGGTGAAGGATGATGACGGATGGAGGGTCCTCGGGGATCCGACGGAAGGGTCCCTGATAACGCTGGCCTCCAAGGCTGGACTCGATGAGGGTGTCAGGAACAGGGAGGTCCTGCGAGATGTTCCGTTCGACTCCTCCAGGAAGATGATGACGAGGGTAGTGAGGATGGAGGACGGGGCCATCGCTTTCTGCAAGGGTGGTTTCGAGGTCGTTTCGACAAGATGCGACAGGGTGGTCTACGGCAATGGGACGGTTCCTTTCGATGAGGAGATGCGGGAATACATCGGGAAAGCCAATGCGCTTGTGAACGGCAAGGCGCAGAGGACCCTTGCCCTGGCATACCGTGAGATCGACCATCACAAGGTTTCTAAATTGAAGGATGACGAGATAGAGAGGAACATGGTCCTTCTTGGTTTCGTGGGAATGATAGACCCACCCAAGGAAGGTGTGCGCGAGGCGGTCAGCAAATGCCATGAGGCAGGGATCAGGGTCGTCATGATCACCGGGGACAGCAAGGGTACCGCTACCGCCATAGCCTCGGACCTGGGTGTCCTCAGGAAGGGAGAGATCGTGGTGGAGGGAGGTGAGCTCCCGGTTCCCGGGGAGAGGCTGAAGGATGTCAGCGTCTTCTGCAGGGTCTCCCCCGGTCAGAAGGTCGATATAGTGAACGCATACCGGGAGAGCGGCCAGATAATAGCCATGACCGGGGACGGTATGAACGATGCGGCCGCATTGAAGAATGCGGACGTGGGGGTAGCCATGGGTATCAGCGGGGTAGATGTCGCCAAGGAAGCTTCGCAGATAGTACTCTCCGACGATAATTTCGCAACACTGGTCACCGCCGTCCACAGAGGAAGGCAAATATTCGATAACATCCGAAAGAGCATCACCTATCAGATCTACACGAACCTTTCCGAGCTTTCGCTGATGTTCATGGGTTCCCTGCTGTTCATCGAGCAGATGATGAGCGACAAACACCTCCTCTTCCTCTATTTCTCGACCCATCTCTTTCCCGTTGCGGCCCTTGTGCTGGATAGGACGACCCCGGGAGTTATGAAGGAGCCCCCCAGGGATGCAAAGGAGGGAATTGTGTCCAGAAAGGTCTTCGGGGAGCTGGTCGTGATGATCTTCACCATGACGGTAATATCCCTTTCCATGTTCCTGGTCCTGAACAACGGCTTGGTCGATATCGGGATAGAGGGGGATCCCCTGCTCACGATACAGACCATGGTCCTGACCTTCGTCGTCTGGGGTGAGTGCTTCAATCTCTTCAACAGCCTTTCCATGAAGGATTCCCTCCTCAGGCAGCTGAGGGAGAAGAGCATGCTGCTCCCGGTGCTCATGACGCTGATACCCGTCACGGCTCTGACCTTCTTCATGTACTTTGGTGATATCGGTGACGGCTTGGACCTGTCGCGGTTGACCCCTCTCCAGTACGGGGCATCCGTTCTGCTTGGGCTCGCGATCGTCCCCGTTGTAGAGGTTTACAAGATATATGTCAGATGGTCGGCGGGCAGGGAGACGAGGTTCTCAAGGTTCTTCCACAGGAGCATGGATGTTTCCATATCCGGGTTCCAGATGCTCAATGATATGCCTGCGTATTTCCAGAGAGAGCTCGGATCGCTCGCCCCCAGGGGGAAGTTCGGATTCGATATGACAGGCAGAGGACCGATCAGGAGGACCGGTGGAGCGATAATCAGGTCAATGGGAAAGGAGGGGGTGATAGGAAAGGGTCTTTCCAGGGTGGGGGCGGGCGTCAAGAACGCTGCCAGGCAGGCACAGGGGAGAAGCAGGGAAAAGATCGATGATGACGCCTCGGACGATGATCGATATCCGGACTGACCGCATTCCTCTGCCGATCCTTCGATCATGTTCGGATCGGGACCGGATGGATCGAGCATGGTGTGACCTGATATTTCGTAGGATAGGATTTAATAACTCATTTTTAATATTGAACCATGGAAGGCCAGACCGGTCGTGGCAAGAAGCTCCGCAGGAGAAAGGGCAAGGGTGTCCTTTCCCTGCTGAAAAGGCTTCTGGAGACCGATCTGGAGAAGAAGGACCGCGTTACCAAGATCTTTCAATTCCTGTTCCCCTGGACGGTACTGATATCCATTGCCATAATATCCGTCCTGCTCCTGGATATATGGAAGGGGTGGGGCGTGGCAAGTCATCTGGTCGATATCTGGGTGTTCTACACCCTTCCCCCGGCAGGTAAGGAGACGATCATTCCCAAGGCCGTAGCTGGAGGGGTACCGGCCTGGATAGCAGGACCCTCTACCATGATAGTTGATTCATGCGTCTCGCTCTTTCTCATCTGGAACTACGACTGGGTGAAAAAGGTCCCTGTCCTCGGCCCGGCCCTGGAGAAGGCCGAGGTGAAAGGTAGAAAGAAGGTGGAGAAGGCAAGATGGTTCAGAAGGGCCGCTTTCCTGTTCACTACGTTCGCAGTGTTCGTACCCTTGAGCGGGTCCGGAGGGTTCGGAGGGACGATATTCGGCAGGATCCTCGGGATGCGACCTTATACCGTCCTACTTGCAGTATTCTTAGGTTCACTCCTTGGTTCGACCATATTTGCCATACTTTCCGAGAAGCTCGTTGATTTCCTGGAGGGAACCCCCGTCATCGAATTTCTGAACAACCTCAACATGATCCAGATCGTCATCGTGATAATCGCAGTTGGCTTCCTCATATACGCCATAAGGAACCCGAAGAAGGCCGCCGAAACAACGACAAGGGCTGTGAGCAAGGCCATAGATACCACCGAAAAAGCGGTGATCGTTGCCGAGGAGAAGAGAAAGCAGGTCACCAGGTCCACCATCGACGGGACCAAGAATACCATGAGGGCAATGGGAAGCGTTAACAGAACGGTGGTCGACCTGAACCTGGATATTGCTACAAGACCCATAGATATGATGGGACCCCACGGACGCAGGATCGCAAGCTCGGCAAGGAAGGTCGGAAAGAGGACAGTGGACAATATGCACAGAACGGCCGGCAAGGTCATAGATCGTGCCCTGGTGGTCGGTGAGAAGGCCACCAACTGGACCGTTGAAGGTGTGGAGGACATCACACTTGAAGGTATCGGTCAGACAAGGAAAGCCTGGATGGGGGCCGGCAAGGTCATGATCAGGGGGGGCGAGAGGCTGGAAGATATCGTCAGGAGGAAGAAGAAGGGATCCCTGAAGACAGAAGATGCTTCCACCGTTGGAGATGGGCCATCCGGGGAGGAATGACCAACCGATCGGACTATGGCTGTAAATCTATAATACCTGAAAATGCATCTTCCGATCCATGAACGGAAAGAAGGTCCTTGTGACCGGGGGAGCGGGTTTCATCGGAAGTCACCTTGTTGATGCATTGGTCCTCCGCGGAAATGATGTGGTCGTCTATGACGATCTATCATCCGGAAGGATGGAATTCCTGGATCCCTGCATGGGCCGGATCGATTTCCTGAAGAGGGACCTTGTGACCGACAAAAAGCTGGCGGACCTGCTGAAGGACATCGATCACGTTTACCATCTGGCTGCCAACCCGGATGTCAGGATCGGGGCGGATGATACCTGGACCTCTGTGGAGCAGAACATCATAGCCACCTACAACCTCCTGGAGGCGATGAGGATCAGCAGGCCCGATGATCCGCCCTCCATTTCGTTCACATCGACCTCGACGGTCTACGGGAACGCTGCAGTGCTTCCGACACCGGAGGATTACGGCCCGCTGATGCCCATATCCCAGTACGGTGCCAGCAAGCTTGCCGCGGAGGCACTTATTTCCGCTTTCTCGGACAATTTCGGAATGAAGGCATCGGTGTTCAGGTTCGCGAACGTCGTGGGGTCAAGGTCAACGCACGGCATCCTCTTCGATCTCTACCATAAATTGAAGAGGGACCCCACAAGACTGGAGATCCTCGGGGACGGACTGCAGAGAAAATCCTACATACACGTTTCAGACTGCGTGGACGCCGTTCTTCACGCTACAGAGACCCAGAGGTCCATGTTCGAGTATTACAACATAGGAACAAAGGACCATGCCGTGATCAACCAGATCCCTTTGATCATCATCGAGGCGATGGGGCTCAAGGACGTTGAGGTGTACTACACCGGCGGACACAAAGGTGCAGGGTGGAAGGGTGATGTGAAGTTCATGTCCCTTGCGGTGAACAAGATACTGGCCACCGGATGGGAATTTCGATATGATTCCATCGAGAGCCTGAAAAAAGCGGCCAAAGAGATCATTTCTGACCAGGAAGCATCCATCTCACCTTGAGCCGGTCCTTCGGATAATGTATAATACAAAATGAAATTCTCGGATGGTATGAACGAAACGGACATCGATCTTTCCTGGCTGCCGGCCGACCTTGAGCGTCCATTCAAAGTACAGGCCTTTCTCAACAGCATACCCTACGATCCCTCATACGAGTGCAGGTCCCCAATGTTCGTTCACAGAGAGAGGAAAGCTCACTGTTTCGAGGGAGCTCTGTTCGCGGCGGCTTGTTTAAGGAGAATGGGATATCAACCTCTCCTTGTGGACCTGAGAGCCTATAATGACGATGATCACGTCATAGCGGTTTTCAGGGAAAAGGGAAGGTGGGGTTCGATAGCAAAATCGAACTTCACGACACTGAGGTTCAGGGAACCGGTCTACAGAAGCATCAGGGAGCTTGCGATGTCCTATTTCGACCTCTATTTCAATACTGCCGGCCAGAAGACGCTGAGGTCATATTCCGCACCCATGGACCTTTCCAGGTTCGATGACAGGTCATGGATGACCACGGAGGATGACCTCGAGTACATCGGGGATGCTCTGGACCGATCAAGACATTATCCTCTTCTTACAGATGAAATGGTCAATGAGCTGAACATGGTGGAGGATGACCTGTTGAAAGCAGGATTGCTGGGGTCGGACCCAAAAGGACTTTTCGAACCGAAATGATATTTTTGTCCAAGTGAAATGACCCATGTCAAAAAGAGCGATCATTTATATGTCAAATGCTCTCCGTCCCCTTATACTGGATATGGTCTTTCAAAGATAAAATAGTTGACATATCGGTCCCTTGCTCCTCACTGACAATTCACAGGCTTCACTTCATTGGCTGTTCATTCCTAAGCTCCCACTAGAATAGTAACGAGGGATCAGTTCACATTGGTTTTTGAATGAAATCTGTTGAAGATCAAACGATAAGTACTT
>JAFGLL010000067.1 GCA_016928095.1 Thermoplasmatota archaeon | reverse complement strand
TGGAAGATGGTGCCGTTATTGGACTCCCTGACGAACCTGTCCCATCTTTCGTGATCGAAAGGTTGATACGATCTGACTTGAATGTCTTCCGCCATGACCCGGTGAAAAGCTTTCTTATTTATTAATACTGGGAGAAAGCACCATATTAACTGGTACGTCTCGGTATGTCCGTATATCTCAAATGATTTATTTAGAAAGATGAGGTACAGAGGCTGAACGTAACGAGCGATAAAGGGGTCCTTTGTATGATCAATATGGCACGTCCGGTGATGGAAAAGGGAGAGATCGATGCGGTGATCAGGGTCATGGAGAGCGGCATGCTGGCCCATGGCCCGGAAGTGGTGGCTTTCGAGGAGGAGTTCTCAAGATACTGCGGTAGCAAATATGGCGCCGCCGTCTCTAGCGGGACCTCCGCCATACACCTTGCACTAGCCGCCTTGGGGATCGGACCCGGGGACGAGGTGATCACGACCTCGTTCAGCTTCATAGCCAGTGCAACACCGGTCCTGTTCCTTGGAGCCAAACCCGTTTTCACGGACATCGATCGAAGGACCTTCAACATGGACCCTGAAAGCCTCAGGAATAGGATCACCGACCGGACCAAGGCGATAATCCCTGTCCATCTGTACGGTCAGACGGCAAACATGAAGAGGATACTGGAGATCGCAAACGAAATCCCGGTCCTTGAGGACTGCGCACAAGCCCACGGGGCCATCCATGATGATAAGATGGCAGGTTCGATGGGAAAGGCGGGTATGTTCTCGTTCTACCCAACCAAGAACATGACCACTGGAGAGGGAGGTATGGTCATATCCGAGGATGAGGAGTTCATAGAGAGCATACGGATGCTCAGGAACCACGGGCAGGCTGCCAGATATGACCACCACGAGGTGGGGTATAATCTACGAATGACCTCGATCTCCGCGGCCATCGGAAGGGTCCAGTTGACCAAATTGGAAAAGCGTAACTCCGCAAGGGCAAGGAATGCAAGGATACTCGACGAAGGATTGAAGGGTATCGACGGGATCGTTACACCATATGTGGAACCAGGGAACCGCCATGTCTACCACCAGTACACCATAAGGGTCGAAAAGGACCGGGATGGACTCTCAGGGTTCCTGTCCGGGAACGGGATCGGGAACAAGGTGTTCTATCCGACGACCATCCCCTCCTCTCCTGCAATGAAAAAAGTTTCGATCGGCACCTATCCCCGTGCGGAAGAGGCCACAAAACAGGTACTCTCCCTGCCGGTCCATCCCTCTCTGACCGAGGATGAGGTGGCAAAGGTGGTTGACACCGTCAGGCTAGCAAGAAAGGGAGCGTGAGGAACATGACCGGGATCAGGACCGCAGTGATCGGGGTCGGGTCCATGGGAGGGAACCATGCCAGGGTCCTCTCGCAGATGTCTGACCTGAGAGCGGTATGCGATAGCGATACGGGACGGGCAAAGGAAATAACAAAGAAGTTCTCATGCAGCTACTATTCCTCCTCCGAGGAGATGCTAAAAAAGGAGGATATCGAGGCCGTCGTGATCGCGAATCCCACGATCTATCATCTTCAGGAAGTGGAGAAATGTGCAGCTCGTGGCGTCAACATCCTCGTGGAGAAGCCCATTGCCGATACGGTAGAGAACGGCCAGATGATACTTGATCTGGCGTCCAGAGCGGGCGTCGTTCTTTCCGTTGGCATGATCGAGCGGCACAACCCGATAGTCAAGGCCACCAGGGAGATCATAGACAAGGGAGGCCTGGGGCAGATAGTCACCCTCTCCTCTAAGAGGGTCTCCAGCTACCCTGCAAGGATCACCGATGTCGGTGTCATCACCGACCTCGGCGTACACGACATCGATGTGTTGAGATACCTTTCATCGAGCGAGGTGTCAAGTGTATATGCACTCGGCGGAAGCGTCAAGGCAAAGGGATTGATCGACCATGCAAATATCCTTCTGGAATTCCGGAACGGTACAAAGGGTATCATGGAGCTATCATGGCTCACACCCATGAAGATCAGGAGCGTCAGGGTGACGGGGCTGAAGGCCTACGCCGAGATGGACTATATCGATCAGGAGCTGAAGATATCATCCTCATCTGCCGGTAAATACGATCTCTCCGATAGCTGGAGGATCCCCCAGAACTACGAGATCAGGACCATGAGGGTCGCCATGGAGGAACCCCTCAAGAGAGAACTCCAGGATTTCCTGGATGCCGTGCGCGATCCGGGAACCGGACCACTGGTCTCCGGTCCCGACGGGTTGAAGGACCTGATCGTTGCCAAAGCTGCCGAGAGGTCCATCGCAGAAGGCAGCAAGGTAATGCTCTGATCCGCTTTCGAACAGTTTCTATTTATTGACCCAGAATGTTGGGGCCTCCCCTTTCAGGGCCATTATCACCTGCTCGGAGACCATGGTCCCGGCCTTGAACTGAGCGTCAACGGTGTTGGCCCCGATATGCGGGGTCATTGTCACGTTATCAAGCTCGGCAAACCTTGTCTCCCCCGGGGGTTCCGTCTCGAACACATCAAGACCCGCACCTCCGATCTTTCCTTCCTTCAGAGCATTATACAGGGCATCCTCATCGACCACTCCCCCCCTGGCACAGTTGATCACGAACGCGTTCTTCTTCATCATGTCAAGCTGTGGTTTGGATATCATGTGCCTTGTCTCGTCCGTCAATGCCACATGCAACGAGATGAAGTCGGATGTCCTGTATATCTCATCCAGTCCCACAAGGCGTATGCCTGCCTTCTCGGCAACCTCTTTGGGGAGGTAGGGGTCGTAGCCTATGGTCGTCATACCGAAGGCCTGGCATCTTGCAGCAAGCGCCTGTCCGATCCTCCCGCAACCTATGATGCCCACCGTCTTGCCATCGAGCTCCATTCCCTTGAGCTGCTTCTTGAGCCACTGCTGGGACCTTATACCGTTCGTTCCCTTGATCAGACCCCTTGCCAGGGCCAACATGTGGGACAGCGCAAGCTCGGCGACAGAGAGGGTGCTTCCAAGAGGTGCATTCACAACTTTAATGCCCTTATCCTTCGCGTACTTGACATCGATGTTGTCCACTCCTATACCGGCCCTTCCGATGGCCTTCATCCGGACAGCTCTTTCCAAAGCGTCCTGTTTGACCTTTGACCTGGACCTGACGATCAGAGCGTCGAAATCCCCTATGATCTCGAGAAGCCTCTCCGGGCTTGCCTCGTCAAGGACCACTTCATGACCTGCATCTTCAAGCATCTTTACCGCTTCGGGAGCCAACCCGTCCGTGATAAGTACCTTCATAAAGATCATCCCTTGACCCTTGTATCGAGCATATCGATATTAAGCTATCCCTTGCCGGCCCTGAGTCTCAGAAGCCTCACGGTCTGTATAAAGGAGCCGTTCACGTAGGTCCCGATCCCCATCCCCCCGAGCGACCCTGTGAGAAGCCTCAGGATATTGAAGGACTCATAAGATGTGAGGGCCTGCAATAGCCCATCGACGGCCATCGGAGCGAGGAAGAACACCAAGACCCTAAGCTTCATCCCTTTTCGATAGGACGATCCCGCGACGCATCCGAGGAACAGACCGCTAAAAAGGCCTATGTCCCGTGAACAAACGGGCATCTGGTTCCCATTCAGGAAGAAGGAGCGACGGTCCATCTGGTGACAGTAACGATCGCCGAACCGATAAGCGAACCTCGCCAGGGGGTTCTCGATATCCGATATCACCCCCCCATGGTCGATCTCCCCGACCGATCCTTCATCCCCAAGGTCGATGGAACCGTTCTCGACAAGAAAAGGGGAAGATATCAGCAGGAGAGCGAACAAACCCGATAGGATGATGAGGGGGGCCCCGAGGAGGTCGGGACGATGGACATTCTCGCTGGTCCACCTCCTGATACGTTCCATCGGGCCCGTTCTGTCTGGCGGACCACCATCCACCTCTCCTGCTCCGGTCATACATCGAACCTCAGCAGCGCCCCTACCCCCCCCATCCTATCGAGCATGTCCCCAAGCTCGTGAGAGGTAGAGGTGATCAGGGTCCTGGAACTGGTCTCCGAAGCAGCTCCCATGAGGAGCTTGCCGGGCCCTTCCCGGAACAGACGTTCCGAGATCAGCAGGACCTCCACGGCTCCATTTGAGAGTGCTTTTCGGACCTCATCGAGCCCGTATGTCGCACCTCTTCCCCTGCCGATCCTCGCCATGAACTCTTCCAGGAGCTCGTTCTCCTGAACGAACCGGAGACCTTCAAGGGTCCTGGATACGGATCCTCCCTTGCCGAGGGCCTCCCTGATCCCTGCAGGTCCGGCGGACGATGACTGCAGTACATGTATCCTCGGACCATCAACGGTCCCTTCCTCCCGTAGGAGCTTGGCCAGTGATTCCTTGAAGAAACCGGGGCCCGATATTATCAGCAGCATGCCCTCGCCCAGGTTCCGGGCGACAATATCCGCGATCTCCCTGTAGTATCCGTCCCAACCCCCCTCCTTTCCGGTCCACTTCCCTCCCCCCTGGGTCCGGACGGTCCCTATCCTCTCCATCCCGTAATCCCTGAGCCTGAAGAGGTCGGCCGTCTCATCGTCCATGGAGACCGCGAGTGCCATTGTCCCCCTTGCATTCCTCTGGGCATCTTCAAGGACCGAGATCACTTCCGTGCTGCCCTCCGAGAATTCCAGGTCAAGCACGGTTCCCACATCCACGTTGAATGTATGATGCCCCGAGATCTCAGGTGGCCCTTCAATTACAGTGCCACGAACCCTGAGGACATCGGTGAATGGGTGGAACTCCGAGGTCGATACTGTGATCCTCAGATACACACGGACACGTGGCTGGGAATCCGCTCTCACCTGGTCCTCCTTGGCCTCGGGCTTCCTGTAAGTATGCGCCCCGACGACCGTACCTGCCTGCAGAGCCTGATGGAGATACCACAGATCGTCCATGGAATCCACCCGGACCTTGAACAATCCCCTTGCGTCGTTCCTTTCGATTATCCTCATCGACGGTCACCCCCGGAAGCGATCGGGGACACCTCATCTCCGAGGGTCCTCCCATCCATCGATCTCCGGGTGTGGAGGGTTGCCCCTATAGGCCTGTGGCACCTCCCATCCCGGCCAATGAGCGGGAGTGTTGCTTCATACACGACCATCGGTCCCTTCTGACGTAATACCATCCAATAATAATCCGCAAATGGGTATTAAACATATGCGAGGCTTTATAACAGGGGCTTCGATGATACTTCATGGAAAGTGTATTCATCCCCCCTATCGGAGGTTTCACGCTGGGTGAGCACACTGCGGACCTGTGGCTGGAATCTTCCGGGTCCACCCCGGAGGATTGCGCACTGAGGTCCCTCATAGGACTTTACCATGTGATGGCGCAGGAGTTCATAATCACAAGCTCTATCCCCGACTCCATCGTCCTCGATATCAGGAACCCCGATCTCCTTGTGATCGATGTCCTTTCAGAAGCGTTGTTCCTTTTCGATTCGGAGGGCGCCCTTATGCTGAACACTTCCCTGACAAGGGAAGATGATGACAGATGGGTGCTTGAATTCACACGGTCTAAGTGCCGGATCCCCGAAGGGAAGGGCGGCGTGGAGGTAAAGGCAGCCACATATCACGATCTGATGCTGGAGATGAAAGAAGGTTCATGGTATAGCAAGGTCCTGCTCGACCTTTGACCTTTCCAAGAGGACGGTCGGGGCAATTAAAAGGGTCTAGGTATATACTTAAATATAGTGGAGAGAACATTACCGATCCCAACTGGGGGATGGGATCCTCGCATGGTATTCGACAGGTCGCTTTGTCATCTACCCGAAGCTACGGTGATCGAGGAAAAGAACATACGCTGCAAGGGAGACGTGGTCCTTGCGGACAAATCATCCGTGAAACGGGGACTGATGTCCGATGGCCGTATATTCATGGGGGAATTCGTTGAGATCGAAGGGGACATCATCGCGATCGGCGATATCAGGATAGATAAGGGTGGCAAGGTCAAGGGGAATATAACCGGGGATGCCGACATATATCTCGGCGAGAGGTCCATCATCGCTGGAGAGATCATCGTTGGAAAGAACCTCGATATCGGCGAGGGTGTTGAGATGGACCCCAATGCCATCGACTCGAGGGGAAGGATCAATATCAGGAACCCGATATCGGTGATAGTCTACATACTGCTTTATCTCCTGGAGCTTCTGAGAAGGGATGATTCCAAAGAGGTCGAGGACTTCTTCAAAGAGCTGGAAGAAGGCGGGGGGGACAAGATACTTGTCTCCCGAAATTTCACCTATTTCCCCAGAGGTACGAACATCGGTCCCGAGAAGATCGAGATACCGGGCGATATGAACATCGGACATGACTGCAAGATCGTTGGCGATCTGAGGGTGGGGGGTTCGCTCGAGATAGAGAGCGAAGCGCAGGTGTTCGGTAATATAGAAAGTGCTGGCAATATATTCCTCGGAGAGAACGTCGTTATCAACGGGAACATGAAGGCACTCGGAGATATCACCGTTCACCATGCTGCCAGGATATCTGGTGATGTCCGTGGAAGGAATATAAGCTTCACTCCCGATACCGTCATCGACGGCACCCTCAAAGGGGAGGACGGGATACGGATCAATCCGGAGGGGGATGCCGGTATCGAGGAGCGTATAGAGCGGTTCGAGAGGGGGGTGGATGAAGTGGAGGGGATCATCTGAGGGTGTGTCCGTTTTCGGAGAAATGCATCGGGGTTGGGAAATAATGTCATCCTTTCTCCCATATTATTTTGGATATCTATAGGATAATGAGGTCTTATCGGCAGATTTTATTACTACCATTGCATTCGAGATGCCCTATCCATTGCTCCGAGGAGGCACGAAATGAAACTGTCCAAGAACGAGAAGGTCATTCTCTGGGGGCTTGTGAAATACCCCATGCTCAATGACAGACAGCTCAGTGACAAGATCAAGGTCCGCATGTCGACCCTCAATGCCATCAAGAACAAGATGAAGAGGAACGAATTGATCTTCGACCGGATAGTGCCAAATGTCGAGATCATGGACTACGAGATACTTACCGTAAGCTGGACCAGTCTCACAAGGAGCGTCAAGGACCTCAATGACCTCAAGTTCCTCAAGGGGGTCTTCGGGGCTCACCCCAATACCTATACTGCAATGATATTCGGAGAAACGCTTCTGGTCCTATCGCTCTACAAGAACTATACCGATTTTCGAAAGGCGGAGCATCGGATGATCGGAGAGTTGAGGGGAAGGCAGCTGATCCGGGATGAAACACTTCATACCAATCTGTTCCCCCTCTCCATCTCGCAGATCAGCAAGAACTTCGATTATACGGCGGTCATCGAACGTGCCTTCGGCATAAAGGCCCAGGATGAAAACAGGGAAGGAGATGATATCGACCAGGAGAAGGCACGGGACAAGATACATCATTTGACCAGGAAGGAGAAGACCATTCTGAAGGGCATACTTGAAGCCCCCGATCTGCCGGATAACAAGATCGCAACCATGCTTGACACCACACGCCAAGCGGTGGCCAGACATAAGAAGGAGCTTCTTGACCTGGGTGTGATAAAAAAGACCCGGGTCATCGACTACGGAAAACTCGGGTTCGATATCCTGTGCCTTGTCGAGGGGCACTACAACAAGATAGACAATGTTTATAAGGGTGGACCGGACGTGAAGCGTTTCCATCTTCCCAGTTTCTTTGCCGTTTACGGCAATTCCGAAACGGTATCACTTTCGCTTTTCAAGGATTTTGACCAATTCACGGAAGGCAAACAAATATACCTTGATGCGATGAAAAGGTTCTGCGACCTTCATACCGACCCCTTCATCAACCTTTACTCCCCCAAGGGTACCATCACCCTCAAGCATCAGGAATACCTTCCCCTTGTGGAGGATTTCCTGAAGGACCATTGAGGCGGACACTTTCACTCATCCCCCCCTCACGCCCAACCTTTATATTGTTGTAATGGGGGTCAAGTATCAACAGGTGATCCTTTTATGGACGAGGAGACAACGGTGGAGGACCTTCCAGGTGTGGGTCCGGCAACGGCAGAGAAGTTGAAGGAAGCGGGGTTCGACGACCTTATGTCGATAGCGGTTTCCTCTCCTTCCGCGCTGGTCGAAGCGGCAGAGATCGGAGAGGCTACGGCAGTAAAGATAATTGCAGCGGCCAAGAAATTAGCGAATGTGGGCGGGTTCGTGACCGGTGATGTCATAATGGAAAATAGAAGACATATATCCAAGCTCCTGACCGGGTCGAAAGCACTCGACGAACTCCTCGGGGGGGGCATAGAGACATGCGCAATAACAGAATTCTTCGGCGAGTTCGGCTCCGGTAAGACCCAGATCACACATCAGCTATGTGTGAACGTCTGCAGACCCGAGGAGGATGGTGGGTTGAACGGCCACACCATCTTCATTGATACCGAGAACACGTTCAGACCGGAACGGATCGTTCAGATGGCGATGGCCTACGAACTCGATGCAACATCGGTATTACAGACCATACATGTTGCAAGGGCTTTCAATTCGCATCATCAGATGCTTCTCATCGATAAGGCCAAGGAGATCGCAAAAGAGTTTCCCATAAAATTGCTGATCATGGATTCGCTCACGGCTCATTTCAGGGCAGAATATATCGGGAGGGGGTCCCTTGCGGACAGGCAGCAGAAGCTTAACAAGCACCTTCATGCCATACTCCAGTTCGCTGATATCAACAAGTCCGCTGTGGCGGTCACCAATCAGGTATCCGCCAAGCCCGATGCCTTCTTCGGAGACCCCACAAGAGCGATAGGCGGACATGTGCTCGGGCATACCTCCACCTTCAGGCTCTATCTCCGAAAATCCAAAGGGAACAGAAGGATCGCCCGGTTGATAGATTCCCCGAACCTTCCCGAAGGTGAGGCCGTATTCACCGTCTCAGAGGACGGGGTGCGTGATTGAGACAGGCAAAAGGATTTTGATGGTGTGCGTTCATAAGGATGCTCATCCCGGGGGTTCCCTATGGAGAAGTTGGATATCAGGCGTGGCTATTTCGCCAAAGTCGAAGGTGACGGACTTTTTGAACTGATGAAGGAGATATTCGGCAACTGCAAGGAGGATGAGGGATGGTACCGTTCGGATTACGGAGCGATGAGACCGATCAGTATCAAGGTCCTTTCAAGGTCAGAGCTCGCCATGGAGATCAACACTGCGGATATCCCTGAAGATCAGGTCCTTGACACCATGAGGAAGAGGAACATCTTTCTCGAAAAGGCCACGGGTTACACATCGAAGGAAAGGCTCAAGAAGCTCAAGGAAAAGGCCAAGAGCGGAAAGCTCTGACCGTCTTTGGAAAGAATTAAAATATATCTCGACTTTCCTGCAAACACCATTGATGCGGATGTGGTCTAGCTCGGTAGGACCGTAGCTTCCCAAGCTACTTGCCCGGGTTCAAATCCCGGCATCCGCACCATCTCTTTCTCGTCAATCCTATTTGCACTCTATAGATGGTGCTAAACATTGAATGCGCACGCTAAAATAGGTTATAAGGGAGCCGAATGCTATTTTGGCTGGACCTTCAAATTTGGATCCACGTCAATAAGTAACAAATTCGAAGGTCCAGGAATCCGCACTTATCCTATTCTTCATAATTGTTGTTATATCTAAGGATAGGATCGGGTCGGGATTTGAACCTTGGTCTTGGAAGTTTGGAGGCCGCACGGTTCAGAGCATACACTGTCATGTCTTGTCGAGAGCTACTGACCAATGTTTATTTCATTGAAAGCGTATCGCCTCTTGATATTTCGGAAATATGAACCACGGATGAGCTTACCATGAAGGTTGCGATATTTACCGGGACCTATGTGGAGAACAAGGACGGAGTTGCAAGAAGTCTTTACGAACTTGTTCGATCACTGAGGAACAATGAGCATGAAGTTGGTATCTGGACCCCGGAGTTCACACCTTCATCGGACCCCGGGATCACTTTCCATGAGATACCGTCCATCCCGATACCGCTCTATCCAGAATACAGGATGACGATCTATCTGAAGAACATACTCAAAGAACTGGATAGGTTCGGACCGGACATCATCCAGATATCAACTCCGGACCTCATCGCTCTCAAGTTCCTGAAATACTCCAAAGATGCGGGGATCCCTATCGTCTCTATCTATCATACTGATTTCCCATCCTATTTGAAATATTTCAAGTTGCAGCTATTCGAAGGGACCGTCTGGAAAGAGATGATCCGTTTCTATAACAAATGTGATGCGGTATTTGCACCCACTTTGGAGATGAAGGAGCAGCTTGAAAGCAAAGGGACAAGAAAGGTCGAGATATGGTCAAGGGGTGTAAGGAAGGATGAATTCTCTCCAGAGAAAAGATCTCATGAATTGAGATCACTTTGGGGAGCCGATGGCCGAAAGGTGGTCCTGTTCTCTGGAAGGTTTGTAAAATACAAGGATCTGGACGTAGTTATGGATGTTTATCGAAAGGTAAAAAAGAATCGAAGGAACGATCTCCTTTTTGTTCTTCTGGGGAAAGGTCCCATGGAAGAGGAATTGAAAAAAGAGATGCCGGAAGCGATATTTCCCGGGTATCTCACGGGAGAAGATCTATTCGAATCATATGCCAGCGCTGATATTTTCTTGTTCCCATCGACCACCGAAACATTCGGGAATGTCGTTCAGGAAGCTATTTCATCAGGACTTCCTTCGATCGTATCGGATACAGGAGGGTGCAAAGAAATAGTGTCTGAATCAATGGGGGGACTTATTTGTAGAGGACATAAGGCAAATGATTTTTATGATGCGCTCATGACATTGACATATGATCCGGATCTGTATTCCAGATTGAAAGACAATGGATCCAGATGGGCGATGTTAAGGACGTGGGAACATATCAATGGTGTACTTATCGAGAAATTCCAGGAAATGATAGAGAGAAAGAAGAATAAAAGAGAGACCCCATGATTTCCCGTGGAAAAGAAGATAGAGTTCGATCGTCAAAAGATGCATGTTCTCATACGGGTACCACAACGATCAAGATCCGAAAAAAGGGATATTTTCAAATTCAAAGGATACCATTCATTTCCAATGTATTGGTGTATATTATGATTATATATACTTGTATATCAAATCTACGTAATATTTATATATAGCAATGTACACTCATATATATATATTTATAAAGATTTATATTATATTATTATATTATAGGTTTTAATTTTACAGGAAATCGCAAATATTCTTTAGAACCATGAATGTCAGAATAATTCTTATGTCGATCCGAGAGCCCTATAAACATAAGTGATCTTTTTTTGACGTTATTTTATATAATAATCACATTTTATCTATATTTTACAATTTCATAGAACCACCCATAACTACACTTGGATCAAGGGGCACTTTGCATTCAGTGGAAATACAGGGGTCTCTCTCATATCTCATATTTGCTCAGAATATGTTTTAAGACCTCTTCCACATATTTCTTCCGGGTATCCAGGATGTCTGATATGATATCCACATCGATCACCTGGCTCTTAATGTAGAGGGATAATATCTCTTTCTCCAGATAGTCCTTGGAAAGATCGGAGATAATGTGATTGACATCCTCGAATGCTCGTTCCCTGAGAGCAAGGAGTCTCTTCCGTCTCGACTCGATCCGGTCAATATCATCGTTAAGGTTGGATATCAACCTCTTCAGGATCATCAATTTCAAATGATCCTCATCCGTATTGATGGCTTTTTCAAGTCTCATCCTGTAATTCTCGAGAATGGGATCCGTGAAAGCCGGAAGAGCTCCCGCAACCTCGTTCTTCATCTCTCCGGTAACCCTTCCACCGAACTCTACCGTTGTATCATTCGGCCGTCCCACGGTCTCTCCCTCGTTCTTGCGAACATCGTATTCCTTGAAAGAGTAATATTCTTCATGGTAGGTATTGGGACCTATGTCGATCCTGACACAGTACCTTTTTCTGGGGACATAGACCTTTCTTGGAGCCCCCCCCTTGTCCGACCTTTCATCATAGGATATTACAAAATCATTGTCCTCAAGGACCTTTAAGTGTTTCATGATGGCCTGTTGGCTCACGTTCAGTTCCTTGGAAAGCTGCAACGGGTAGTTGATCTCCCTGGAAAGCTTCTGAAGTATTTTCCTCCTGATGGGATTTTCCAGAACGGAAAGTATCCGATCTAGCTCCAGCAGATCATCATTGTTCGTCATACTATACAACCTATGGTTGTAGTGTTATATCAATATTTTCCTTTAACATTGACGGGAGGTCTGTCCTTCACTATCTTTTCCTGGAACTTACGATAGAAGTTCGTGTCCAGCCGGACGAACCGGGCCTTATCCTTGGACCTTGTGAACAATAGCTGGTCCTTGTTCCGGATGGTCTTTCTGAATGTTCCATCTATCACAAGTTGTGCGGTCCTTGCTTTATGTGATACCTTCAGGCTGATGGTGCTTTGATCGGGTATGATGATGGGTCTAGAATTGATCCTGAAAGGGGCTATCGGAACGATCTCCAGGGCGTTCAGCCTCGGGTCCAACACAGACCCACCGGCCGATAGTGCATAGCTCGTGGAACCCGTGGGGGTGGAGATAATGATCCCGTCCGCCCGAAGGGTCTGGGCCCACCCCAGATCTATATAGAATTCGAACTCCTGTATCTTTGAAGGTGTACTCGTCGCAATGACCGCCTCATTTGTGGCATCGGGCATCCTTTCTCCATTGAGGATGGTCTTCAATCGCGCTCTGTCCTCAATGGTGAAATTACCCTTGACAAGTTCTTCAAGGGTGCCCTCTATCTCTTCGGGCATTATCTCCATGAGAAAACCCAGAGAGCCCACGTTCACCCCAAGTACTGGCAGGGCGGTACGTTGAAGTGTCCCGAGAAGTGTCCCGTCACCTCCGATGCAGATGATGATCCTGGGGTTCATCCTCTCCACGGATGCTCCCGGGAACCGATCCTCTCCGAGCAAGTCCTTCAATTCCTTCTCGATGACCAGTGAGATCCCTTTGCCATCCTGCTCCATCTTGTGGACGATCTCCACAACCTCGTTGGCTACACTTATTGCCCCCTTCTTCTTGAGGTGGGCTACTAGCCCCAACTTCATGATATCACACCTCCTCTCGAGGTCTCATGACCCGGGACATTTCGATCAGATCATCTTCTGATGCGGGGTCACCGATGGCCATGATCCCTCTGATATCGCTTTCATCACCCGGACGATATCGTGTCCATACACCTTCCCTGTCGATACGGAGGATCTTACCCCCGGCTTCCTCGAGCACCAGGTAGGCAGCGGCGATGTCCGTGATCCTTGGAACCCTTGAGAAGACAGCGAAAAGATCGAAGGACCCCATGGCAACGAAGCATATCTCCAGCGAGATCGCCCCGAAATATCGCGCCCTCCTTGGCCATGATAAAAGTACCCGATTATCTTCCACGCATCCCGGGTCGAGGAAGGAAGAGAATACCGAACGCGACTCCAGGAACTCCCTGGTCCTTATGCGATCAGCATCAAGGTAAGCCCCTCCCCCTTTTTCTGCATGGAAGCATCTTCTCATTGGTATATCATAGATGACCCCCGCCTCGATCTCCCCCTCCCCACCCATGATGGCAAGGGAGGTGGAATAGAAGGGAAGACCGTTCACAGCGTTGTAGGTCCCGTCTATGGGGTCCATTATGAGTGTCTTTTGCCCCTCTCTATCGAGATATCCTATCTCCTCGGATCGGACGTTCCACTCGAGCCCCATGTCGTTGATCATATCCAATGCTATGTTCTCTGCTATTTGATCGATCTCCTTGGTCCACCCCCCGCTGGCCGCTCTGCCAACCCGTGCCCCCCCTCCTCCGCAGGGGAACATCTCAAGGATATGTTTCGAGACCGTTTCACCGATCGACCTGAGATAACCAATATCGGACACGGTACCAAAAGAAGTGAAAAAGGTAGTTATATCTTGCTATACACGTCTAAATAAGTTCATCATCGTCCAACAGTCCTTTCCTTCTCAAGGATATCCTGCGGACCTCGTTGATGAAGTCATCGTCAATGGGTATTCCACCGGTCTTGCGAAGCATATATGAACGCATGATCCATTGATCCATCCTGGAAGATTTAAAGGCGGACAGGGGAGGTCCCAAGGAACTCCGGCTCATTCATGCGTCATGTTGGCTTTCAGGCCGTTATTGAAGAATACCCTGCAGTACCCTATCCGTTCCAACTGCACGATCTCTCCCGGGGTCACCTCTTTCTCTATGCCCTCTTCGGCAAGTCCGATCAGGGTCTCTCCTTCCGGGGTGTATATCTCCATGGGTGGTGATCGTGTACCGACCCATTGAACTATCTTCCCCCTCTCCTCTTTTACAGAAGAGATATCGTTGCCGGCGAATTCACCGACCCCCCTGCAGATGTCCACGAGCCTGACATTGCATAGGTCCTTGAGACGTATCAGGGAACCATCCCCGGATCCCATGATGTCCTTTTCCGGCACGTAGAGCCTGACCGATCCGTCTTCGGGAAGGACCCGGTGTGCCCTCATCCCCAATTCCGGCCTCTGGGGATGATACGGGATGGCCGCATTCAGGACACTTTCATGCTTGAAGGTGATGAGCATGGGGGAAGGAACGAAAAAGAACCGGCGGGCGCCCCCATCGATCAGGGACCTGTTCTTGGAGATAAGGTTCTCCCATGAGAAGCTGATATCGACAGATTTGATACCGACCTCTGTCCAGTATTCCCGGAGGGCCCTTGGATCGAAGCCCCGTGCCGCAAGTGCCTGGAGGGTCCCAAGTCTCACATCCGACCAGCCAGTGTAGTTCCCCTTCTGGATCTCCTGCCTGATGAGCGAGGTCTTCAGGATCGATTCCGGTATCGATACAAGCCCGTAATGCATGAACACCGGTATATCCCAACCGAGATACCGATAGATGTATTCCTGCCTGATCGTGTTGTTGAGATGGTCCTTCCCTCTCAGAATGTGCGTACATCCCATCAGGTGGTCGTCAATGGCAACAGAGAGGTTGTACAACGGGTATACCCGGTATCGATCACCTGTTCGGGGATGTGGGCCGTCCCTTATCCTCATACCTATGAAATCCCGTACCGCAGGGTTCCTGTGGTCGAGGTCGGTCTTGATGACGAGGGAGGCCTCACCCTCGGAGTAGGTTCCGTCCAGCATCCGGCCCCACCTCTCAAGATGCTCCTGAGGTCCAAGATCCCGATCTTCGACGGGCTTTCCGGCCAGCTTCATCTCTCTCCAGATCTCGGGATCGGTGGTGCAGACGTAGGCGACCCCCGCTTTGATAAGCTCGACAGTGACCCTGTAGTATATTTCGAAACGGTCCGATTGGACCGTCATCTCGTCGATATCCACCCCGAGCCAATTCAGGTCCTGGGGTATCATCTCGTACGCTTCCGGGTCTATCTTTTCGGGGTTCGTGTCTTCGAGCCTCAGAATGAACTTGCCCCCATACCTCTTACAATATTCGTCGTTCAGTATGGCCGCTCTCGTATGGCCTATATGCAAAGGACCCGAGGGGCCCGGGGCGAACCTCATTACCACCTGCCCCGTCACTGCATCTTCAAGGTCGGGCAGCCCCGTCTTCTTTTCTCTTTTAATGGTCTCCCTTGGGCCACCGATACTGGAAAGTCTTTCCCTCTGCATTTCCGGGGTGAGACCGTTCACTTCCTCAACGATGGTCCCGACGAGGGATGAAGCGGTCTTGTGGTCCGCCCGCAATTCTGGAAATAGCGCCATGGCCTTACCAATGACCGGTCCGATATTGGCCTTCCCTCCATGTTCCAGGGCGTTCTGGAGGGCAAAAGCGAGGATCTCTTCCTCCATGGTCACCCTGCATGTTCTCCTTCGATTTAATCCTATCATCGAATACATCTGCCTCACCTAGTAAACGCGCGCATGCGCGCGCGCGTGCAATTTAAATATCCAAACCACAATATGCCCCTCCGGCAGGGAAACCATATGGGATGCGCTCGGAAGAGTTTGGGTTGTACCCATACCAACACCTCTTGAGGGTGGTTGACGAACCATGACGGAAGATTCAGAGATCGAGAGAAAGAAACGGGATACCATGGAATATGATTCTTCGGCCATCGAGGTGCTGGAAGGACTTGATGGTGTCCGTGTCAGGCCCGCGATGTACATCGGGTCGACAGATTCACACGGACTGCACCACCTTGTCTACGAGGTGGTTGACAATTCCATCGACGAGGCAATGGCGGGATTCTGCAACAACATCATCGTCACCCTGTCCAAGGACGGTACCGTTACAGTGGAGGACGACGGAAGAGGGATCCCCGTGGACCTTCACCCCAAGTACAACCTCCCCGCACTGGAGATCGCCATGACGAGACTCCATGCAGGGGGGAAGTTCAAGAAGAGCACGTACAAGGTCTCCGGAGGCCTTCACGGGGTGGGCGTATCGGTCGTGAATGCACTTTCCAGCTGGTTGGAGGTCAAGGTCACCAGGGGGGGAAAGGTCTATTTCCAGAGGTATGAGAGAGGAAAGCCGGTCACCGGGGTCGAGCCGATCGGAGAAGCTCCGGAAGGGGTTTCCGGTACCGCGACCCAGTTCATGCCAGACAAGACCATATTCACCACCCTCGAGTTCAAGTCAGAGGTCCTGGAGCACAGATTGAGGGAGCTGGCCTTCCTGAACAGTGGGGTACGTATTCTCCTTCGGGACGGTTTCTCCGGGAAAGAGGAGGTCTATCATTATGACGGCGGGCTCATCTCCTTTATAGACCACATTGACCGCAACAGAACCCCTTTGATAGATACCCCAATTTTCTTTTCTGGAGGAGGGGACGGTGTCACCATAGACGTGGCGATGGAATGGACGGATGGGTATTCGGAGAACATCTTCTCCTATGCCAACAACATCAACACATCGGAGGGCGGCACCCATCTGAGCGGGTTCAAAGGAGCGCTTACCCGTACCTTCAACGATCACGCAAGGAAGGAAGAGATCTGTAAGAAGGACCAGCAGCTTCAGGGAGAGGACATAAGGGAGGGCATTACTGCGGTATTATCCGTCAAGGTCCCTGACCCGCAATTCGAGGGGCAGACCAAGACGAAGTTGGGTAATTCCGAGGTAAGGGGAATCGTCGAGACCTTTCTCAACGAAAAGCTCAAAGAATATCTTGAGGAGCATCCCAGAGAAGCAGAGAAGATCCTTCAGAAATCCCTTCAGGCCTCACAGGCAAGGGAAGCTGCAAGGAAAGCAAGGGAGCTTACGAGGAGAAAGGGACTTCTGGAAGGGTCGGGGCTGCCCGGAAAACTTGCCGATTGTCAGTCGAGGGACCCCGACATCTCCGAGCTTTATCTGGTGGAGGGTGATTCTGCTGGCGGATCTGCTAAGCAGGGGAGGGACAGGGCGTTCCAGGCGATCCTTCCTCTCAGGGGCAAGATCCTGAACGTGGAAAAGGCCAGATTGGACCGGGTCCTGTCGAACAATGAGATCAGGGCCATGATAACGGCGCTGGGGTGCGGCATAGGGGACGAGTTCGAGATCGCCTCGCTCCGTTACCACAAGATCATAATAATGACGGATGCCGACGTTGACGGCGCCCACATCCGGACCCTGCTCCTGACATTCTTCTACAGATATATGCAGGACCTGATCAACAGCGGACACCTCTACATAGCCCAACCCCCACTTTACAGGCTGAGGAAGGGAAAGCAGGAGTTCTACTGCTTCTCGGAAGAGAGGAAGGATGAGCTTGTCAAGATGCTCGGTTCCCAGGGAATAAGCATCCAGCGTTACAAAGGTCTTGGGGAGATGAACCCGGGCCAGCTCTGGGAGACCACCATGGACCCCGCATCCCGGACCCTCCTTCGTGTGACCGTGGAGGATGCGGTCCGTGCGGATGAGATGTTCACCATTCTGATGGGGGACCAGGTCCAGCCAAGAAAGGAGTTCATAGAAGCTCATGCATTGGAGGTGACCGAACTTGACATCTGAGGAGGAGGGGCGGTTGGAGAAGATAGAACGAGGGGGTGTCGTCGGGAAAGAGCTGGTGGAAGAGCTCAGCACCTCTTATCTGAACTATTCGATGTCTGTCATAGTGGGCAGGGCACTTCCGGATGCCAGGGACGGATTGAAACCGGTCCACCGGAGGATCCTGCACGCCATGAACGAGGGCGGAATGGTATTCGGAAAACCATACAAGAAGTCTGCCAGGGTGGTGGGGGACGTTCTTGGTAAGTATCACCCGCACGGGGATTCTGCCGTTTATGACGCCATGGTCCGGATGGCACAGAGCTTCTCGCTGAGATATCCATTGATAGACGGCCAGGGGAACTTTGGTTCCATCGACGGGGATTCTGCGGCTGCCATGAGATACACGGAATCCCGGACCACCAAGATAGCCACGGAGATGCTCGAGGACATCGACAAAGAGACGGTGGACATGGTTCCCAATTATGATGGAAGCCTCGAGGAACCCACGGTCCTTCCAGCAAAACTACCCAACCTCATAGTAAACGGCACCTCGGGGATAGCGGTCGGAATGGCAACCAACATGCCTCCGCACAACCTTGGCGAGGTGGTGGATGGGCTTTTATTGCTACTCGGGGACCCCGAGGTGGACACCCTCCGATTGATGGAGGTCATCCAGGCACCCGATTTTCCCACAGGCGGCACGATATACGGCAAGAATGGTGTCTACCAGGCTTATTCCACGGGAAGGGGCAAGGTCACGGTAAGGGGAAAAGCAGAGATCGAGGAGACCGAGAGCGGGAGGCACCGGATCATCGTTTCGGAGATCCCCTACATGGTCAACAAATCGAACATGCTCCAGAAGATAGCGGAACTGGTCAAAGCCAAACTGTTCGATGGGATCTCTGATATCAGGGACGAGAGCGACAAGGATGGCCTGAGGGTCGTATTCGAGCTCAAGAAGGACGCTGTCCCGGAGGTTGTTCTCAACAAGCTCTATGCGCACTCGGATATGCAGTCAACGTTCGGCATCATTAATCTGGCTATCGTCAACGGGCAACCAAGGATATTGACATTGAAGGAGATACTTGCCGTCTTTCTCGAGCATAGAAGAGATGTCATCAGGCGAAGGGTGACCTTCGATCTGAAGAAGGCAAGGGAGAGGCTCCACATAATCGAGGGGCTAATCATTGCCCTCGATAACATAGATGAGGTCATCAGGCTGATCCGGGCATCGAACGATGTCTCCGTGGCACAGTCGGGGTTGATGGAGAAGTTCGAACTGTCCGATATTCAGGCAAAGGCGATCCTTGACATGAGGCTTCAGAAGCTCACATCGCTGGAAAGCAGTGCCATCAAGGAGGAGGGCAGGAAGCTCGTTGAGACCATCGCCGATTACGAGGACATCCTGGACCGACCCGAAAGGGTCGACAGCATCATCTCCGGGGACCTGATATATCTCAAGGAGAAGTTCAGCGATCCAAGAAGGACCATGATCGAGCCCGATGCGGAAGAGATCGACATGGAGGATCTGATAGTTCGCAGGGATATTGTCGTGACCATCACAAATACCGGATACATCAAGAGGATAGACCTGGACACCTACAAGATCCAGAACCGGGGGGGTAAAGGATTAAGGGGGATGGGGATCAAGGATGAGGATTACGTGGTGGATATGTTCATCTGCTCCAGCCATGATTATATCATGCTGTTCACCTCGCTCGGAAAGGTGTTCTGGGTCAAGGGATATGATATCCCTTCGGGATCCAGACAGGCCAAGGGGAGGCCCATCATCCATCTCCTGCCGAACCTCGAGGACGGAGAGGTCGTCAGGTCCTTCATCTCCGTTTCGGATTTTGATTCGGACCGTTATCTCCTGTTCGCAACCAGGAACGGTTTGGTGAAACGGACCAGCCTGGAATCCTATTCTCGGCCCCGGTCCACGGGGATCAAGGCCATCCTTCTCAATGAAGGGGACGAACTGGTCTCGACCCAGATTTGTAACGAGGACAACGAAGCTGTCCTGGCAACCAAAAAGGGCATGGCGAACAGGTTCCGCGTCTCCGATGTCAGAGCCATGGGCAGGACCTCGATGGGTGTCATCGGCATGAGATCGAAATATGACAACGACGAGATCATCTCTCTGGCTGTCATCCCCGGTGCGGGGGGAGAACCTGTAGATGAGAACCAGGAGGACGATTTGCCGGAAGAGTCTATCGAGGAGACGGAAGAGACCGGAGAGGGCCCCCTCCTCCTGACCATTACCGAAAAGGGTTACGGCAAGAGGGCCTATGCCCAGAACTACAGGCTGACAAGGAGGGGTTCTGCGGGTGTTATCAATATCCATCCGGACCATATAGAGGAGACCGGGACGGTCGTCAAGCTCATGGTGGAGAGGCCGGATTCCGAGATCCTTCTGGTGTCTCGGGAGGGAATGGTCATAAGGACGATCTCTTCCTGCATCAGACTTGTCAACCGGGTTGCCAAGGGCGTCATCGTGATGAGGTTGAATGAGGGTGACAGAGTAAATGCAGTGGCAATGATCGAGAGGATAGAAGATGTCGAGGAAAGTATAGCGGAATGCGACCTTCCGACGGAAGAGGAACAGGTAACGGACGAAGAACAGGACCGTTCATCATTTCTTGAGGAGTGAAACTCCGCATTCCGGGCAGAACTTCCATTCCTCCTCGAGACCGAAGCCACATAGCGGGCAGTGCCTGGTCCTGGCAGGCTGGACATGGTCCATCTTCTTCTCTTCCGTCTCCTTCTTCTTCATCTCTTCGAAGTACCTTGCCTCATATTCGGAAGCGGCATGCTTCTTATCGTAGGACCTTTTACGCTCCTTGTTGGTAGCGGAGGGCGAGACCACATCCTCCCTCTTTGCGCTCAGATTGTTACCCCCGCAGATGGGGCAGAGCATCCTCCCGTTGCACCCGTACCTCTCGCAGGTCTTGATCCCGAAATTCCCAGAACATATCTCACAGTACTGATTGACATATCGTTTACAATCGTTACAGTAAGCGACCATGCTTATTCCCCGGCCAATCATGGGTTAGGTATGATAAAAGGTTTTGTCCAAAGACCCGGTCCAAGGGGGGTGCAATAGCGGTTCAATGGGTCTTCACGCGGAACTCTTTCCTCTTGTCAAGGACCTGTCTCTCGAAATCCGGTCCGAGTTGTACAGCAAGCTCTTCGATCTCGTCAATGTTCCTCACGAAAAGGGCCTTGGAATCCGTCCGAATAAGCTCTTCGAACCGTTTGAAGTTCTTGGAATGGTCGTGGTAATAGAGCCAACCCCCGATCATGACGATACCCCCTATCCCCAATGTCAGCCAGGCGAGGTTGTCCAGTTCTGCCAGACCGGGGATCTCCAGATCGTTGAAGGGTTCGATGTCGAAGGTGACCGCCAGTTCCCATGCGCTGAAAAGGAATACCAGGGTCCCCAGCATCGATATGATGAGGAGTTTGCCTCTCTTGTTCTTCTGCCAGAACCTGGTCCAAGCAGAACCGACCTTCTTGATGATGCTCATGGGGGTCCCTCCCATTAAACACCTCGATTATTTATCATTTATCTCCGAGGAGGAGGGGTCAGAGGTGGATAAAGGATTAATAGACGGTCGGGATATGAACACGTGTCCCCGTCTTTCGAAGACGGCGGTGAACCGTGATCCGCCTTGGCAATGATCGGGGATACAACATCGGTGCTTCAATAGGGTCCCTTGCTGACCGTTCAGGCGTGACGTCGAGGGATGATGCAAAGGACAACCCAGGCATCGTACACACCCCCCGGGGTATGGGTCAGAGTCCAGAGTGGGCGTGATGCCTGGCTGTGATAGGTCTCGTTATTCTCCGGGGACATGTTCTTCATTTGATACGACCGTTCAGTCCATTCTTGTCAAGATATGCGATCCCCGTTATTCACCGATGACAGTGATATGTACGACACGGTCCCTGCTCGATCGGACATCAAGTTCAAGAAAAACGGTGTGCTGCCATGTGCCCCTTATCAGTTTCCCTCCCCTGACAGGGGAGGTGACGTCCGGTCCGATCAGGGAGGCTCTGACGTGCGAGTGACCGTTACCGTCGTTCCAGGTAAAATGATGTGCATATTCGATATCCTTCGGTGCGATCCTCTCCAGCATTGCCGGGAAATCCTGGATCAGTCCTGGTTCGTACTCGATCACTGTAAGTGCAGCAGTGGCTCCTGCAACGGAACAGGAAACTATCCCCGTTCTTATACCTGATCTTGCCACGACCGCCTCTATCCTGTCGGTGATATCAACTATCTCTCCCTCACCCCTCGTTGTGAACCTGATCTCATCAGTGTATACCGTCATCCACACACCGCCTGCTGTTCGGGGATAAGGGGGTCAGCATCAATAAATAACTACTCATGATGCCGATCTCTGGTCCGCTTCGTTCGGGACCATGCAGATGAACATGAGCTCACCTTCGCCTGTATTATCGTATCCGTGAAGCTCGTCCCCGGGAATGTATATCACATCCCCTGCGGTTATCGGAACGGTCTTCTTATCGTTGTATACCGATCCAGAGCCTTTCAGTATGTATATCTCATGCTCCCATGGATGCTTATGCAGTCCGATCCTGCCGCCCGGTTCCATCGTGAACCGTCTCATCGCGAAGTTCGGAGCCCCGTCGAATTTGGATACCAACCATTGGATGTATGTGCCCTCCACCTCATCCATCTTCACTGGAGTCCTTTCGATCCCGTCAGAGTTCCTCACCATCATCTTTACACCTTCCTGCCTATGGATCGCCAAGGTCATACTGTCCTTGCGCTACCGTTCGCATAGAGAGCTTTGATAGCGGTCACGATATTTCCAGGTTACGGGACCTTCCCGCGTGACCATATCTCACCTAATTTTTTTTTAAGAAAAAAACCGGGCCTCCGAAGAGGCCCTCATACTCCATAATTCAACGGTAGGACTTCTGTCTCTTCTTCCTTGCGCCGCGACCCAGAGGTGTCTTCGGAAGATGCCGTCTGGGGTCATTTACCAGCAAGGTCCTGTCATACTTCAGGTATCGCTCCTTGAGCTCCATGTCGTTGAAGTAATCCACAAGACCCCTGGCAATGGCGGTCCTCACAGAATCCGCCTGGCCCATAAAGCCCCCCCCGTTCACACTCACGTTGATATCGACCTTGAGGGCCTTTTCCCTGGCAAGGACTAGAGGTTCCATCATCTTCAGCCTTGCCACTTCGGGCTCTATGAGCTCCACGGGTTTCTGATTGATCCTGACCCGGCCTTTACCGGCCTTGACAGTGGCCCTTGCGATGGCACTCTTTCTCTTTCCGCTGGTGTTGATAAGTTTACCCATCTTGGACCCCTCCTCAGATGTTCGCTCCCAGGATCCTCGAGACCTCCCCGAGTTCCATAAATGATCCCAGTCCATTGTTCCTGGCCGATCCCACGGTGATCATTTTCTTCCCCTCATATTCCTTCGGGACCCCGATGTAGACCTTAACCCTCTTCAGGGCGTCCCTTCCCTTTGGCTGTTGATAAGGCAACATACCCCGAATGGTCCTTTTTAGTATCCGGTCAGGCATTTTGGGGAAATAGGGTCCCTTTCGGGGATGGTTCAATTCCCGTTTCCCTTTGTAGCTTGTCATGACCATCTTCCGGGTCCCGGATATGATGGCCTTTTCCGAATTCACGATGGCTATCTCGAGGTCCTTTTGCGACAGGAGCCTCTTTGCCACGTGGGTTCCGAGCCTTCCGATAATGAGTCCGCTGGCATCGATGATCTCAACCATCTTCTCACCCCATTATCCTCACGCCCTTCCCCTTGGGATTCTCCTTTACGAGTTGGGGAATGCTCAGCACGGATCCGCCGGCTGCGGTGATCTTTCCGGCTGCTCCAGAGGTCGCTTTGAAAGCGGCCACTGTAACAGGGTAATCTATATCGCCAGCACCGAGAAGCTTACCGGGGACTATGAGCGTATCACCCTTCTTCGTATGAAGGGCGAT
Organism: Thermoplasmatota archaeon; assembly: GCA_016928095.1. Lineage (GTDB taxonomy): Archaea > Thermoplasmatota > Penumbrarchaeia > Penumbrarchaeales > Penumbrarchaeaceae > JAFGLL01. The sequence continues at coordinate 7,641 of JAFGLL010000067.1, read as the reverse complement.
CCTTGAGATGTTCACCTCGGCCCATACCCTGGACGGCCTCTCCAGGCGCTTTGCGATGTCTCGCCAGATAGGGGCATCGTTCTCCCTTGACGCCTTTTTGAGGTCGTTGATAAGGGAAACAAGCCCCGGATCGGTCTTTTTTGGGCTTGCCATTCTGACTCCTCCGACATCGTATTCGAATGTCCTCATCCCCATTGGGGGGTTGAACGCCTACGCCCACATCATTTAAAAACTTTATCCCACCTACCATGTTCTAAATGACTCCCTCTATCGTGATCGACACCACCCCGGCGCGGGACCCGGGGCCCCAATTGGACAGGTTGATCTCATCGACCGTCATGAGGGGGAGTTCACTGGGATCCATAATGGGGGCAGTGGGGACGGTCTCGAACCTGATATTCTCAGGAGCACGCGGGCCCCCACTCCGATCTCCACTGGAAATGGAGGGGTTCACCCCCTCACAGGTGGAGTTCTTGACGGACGTGGCTTTGACGAGAAAAAGGTCTCAACGGAAGTTCACCAGGGCGTCAGAGTTGTACTTTACCTCGGAAGGTCTCCGGTGGGCGACACCCGAGGTAGCTGCGGACCACTGTGCCTCAAGACTTGCCAGGGAACTAGTCATCGATGTGACCTGCGGTCAGGGAGGCCAGGTGATGTCGCTCTCGGCAACGTCAAAGAGGGTCATTGCGGTGGACATAGACCCCACGAACTGTCTGGTAACCATGATGAACTGCATGGCCAGGAATATCTCGAACGTGACGATAGTGAACGGGGATTGTTTCGATAATGCCGTTCTTGAAATGGTCGAGGCAGGATGCGCGGTCTTCTGCGATCCCGCCCGGCCACCAAACTCGGAAAAGAGGGAACTTTCCGAGATAGTCCCGGATCCCAGGAGGGTCCAGCATTCGTACGGCGGTCTCGCCTCTGGATTTTGCTACGAGATGCCTCCTTACATCTCAATGGACAAGATAGACTTTCCCTGCGAAGCCGAGTACGTGTCCATTGAAGGTAGATTGAACAGGTTGAACCTCTACACCGGTGACCTTTATGCCTGCGAGAGGTCGGCGGTGGCGCTTCCCGGAGGTCATGTTCTCGAAGGCAGGCCAGACCCTGCAGCGAGTAAGGTAACCCATAAGGAGATATCGGGCACCTATGCATACGAGATCGATCCGACGGTGATCAGAGCGGACCTGGTCCAAACTCTGGTTGATTCGGTCGGGCCGGGAGCCCATGTCCTGACGCTTGACGAGAGGAGAGCCCTTCTCTTTTCCGACCATCATCTCGAAAGCCCTTTCCTGATACAGGGTTTCAGGGTCATATCGGCTCACGTGTCCGAAGAGGAGCTTCTCTCCGCCCTGGGCCGTATCGGTGCAGGGTCCGTGACCATCAGGTACAGTGTAGACCCCCGCGATTACTGGGATGTAAGACGCTCTTTTGAAGAGAAGCTCAAGGGTCGAAGAAAGGTCCAGCTTTTCAAGGACGGGGGTTTCCTGGTCCTTGAAAAGTTACATTAGAGGCCAAGGGGCCATTCAGGGTCCCGGGTCGGAAGGGGTTCTTGATGGGCCCCTATCGATCAAAGGTATTTTCCTCAATTCTATCAGGCGCTGACCGTAACCTTCAGGGAAGAAGCTGTGCCCCCCTGGTTCCCGGAACTCTTTCCGGAATCATCCGTCACCGTCAGTTCCACATAATAAGTGCCTTGCTCGGTGTAACTGTGCTGGATCGTGGGGTGGTCACTTGTTTCGGTGGTCCCGTCCCCGAGGTCCCAATGGTATTCCGTTATGGTCCCATCGTCCCATGACCCGGACCCGTCAAGGGTAACTCGAGCTCCTCCGGAAATGTTGGTATAAAGGTCTTCCCCCGCAAAAGCGAACGGTTCGGCATCGTATTGGAACGTATCGTTGTTTTCTATGGTAACGGTCCTGAACGGGGAGTCGATATGGCAGAAGGTGTTCACCAGGGTGCCGGAGATGAGGTATGTCCCTGCGTGTTCATGGTCCAACCGTTTCTGGAGCTTGATCAGGCTCGGTGAGAATTCATCGGAGGAGATGGATATATCGGACCCCACCGGGCGCTCGATCACGCCGTTCAGGTCATATCCCCTCGGCAGGGAGGAAAGCGGCCTTGTGACGTTCCCGAACATGTAGGAGATATTGACCTCCACCTGGTGATCCGGGGTCTCCCCGGACCCGTCCGAATTGAGCCCGTGCCACTCTACGTATAGCGATGTCACCACATTGTTGATCTTGAACGTGTTCTGTGCTTCCTTGCCATCCGCATGGACGGTTACGGTGTATTCCCCGTTCCCCCAGATAAACTCCGTGTAATCCACCTCTGCGAACCCCCACCCGTCATTGATATGGACCTTATCCGTTAGGACGGGAGCCCCCACCCCTTCGAAGGAGATGTCGAGGTTCACGTCCCCAGTGTATTCCCCAATTCCGGAAGGTGTTGCCATCAGATCGAAAGTGATCCCGTCGATCCCCTTTTCTATGTTCCCGACCGCGAGGCTCCCCACATCGGACCCCGAGGAAACGAGGAGGAATATGGCCCCGATCACCAGTAACAGAACCACCGCTGCTGCGATGACAAGTATGATCGGGGACGGCCTCCCCTCTTTCTCTGCCGTTCCCTCATCCATGCTTTTTTGCTGTCGGGCCGGTTCCCTTCTTCCTTTTTCCGCCATCATGTCACCCCATAAATGAACCACCTATTTGGTAGAAAAGGTTTGTTCTGATGACCTGAAAAGGTTGAGCTATCGATCTGGTGCTATCGGTAAGGTGATCATGAACGTGGAACCTTTTGTATAGTCCCCTTTGATCCGGTCCTGGACCTGAACGGTCCCCCCGTACCTTTCCACAAGGGCTTTAACGATAGACATGCCAAGGCCTGTATGCTGTCTCTTCAAGGGGTCATTTACCCGATCGAATATCGTGTCCTTCCTGTCATCAGGTATGCCGGGGCCTGTATCCGATATCCTGATTACGGCTTTGCCATTCTTTACCTCAACGGAGGTCTCTACATCGACCACGTTCTCCCTGTGATATTTTATGGCATTATGGTAGATATTGAAGAACGCCTCCTGGAGGAGGGGCTCCGCAATTATCTGGATATCTCCCCCCTTCCACTTGAGGGTATGCTCCATGACCTTTCCCGGTATGGCATCATTTGCGGAGAGGGCGCCCTTTTCCATTATTGGTCTGAGGCCGATGGCCCGTGTCTGAAGTGGCATCGATCTGAGGTTGGAGAAGGTCATTACATTGTCAACAAGCTTTATTGATCTGAGCAGAAGGTCCTTGACCAGCTTCAGCGACCGCTCTCGCCTGTCCGGGTCCCCTTCGGAAAGCTGGACCATGTCGATACCTGTGAGTATCCCGTGATGCAGGTTGCCTATGTCATGGGCAAGAAGGTCCAGGTAGAATTCGGCCCGGTTCCTCTCCTCGATCAGCTGCTCCCTTGCCTTTTTTTTCTCGGTAACATCCCTGGAAACGACGCAGAGCATGGCCCTGTCACCGTGCAGGATATGGCTGGCGCTCACTTCCACATCGACGAGGGAACCGTCCTTCCTGAAGTATGTGCGCTCCCCAATTATGGCCTTGCCCCTCTTCAGGACCCGTGCTACCTGCTCCTGGATGTTCTTTTCGGAATGGGCGATGAAGTCGGAAGGACTGATATCCTTCATTTCCTCGGCGGTATATCCCAGGAGTTCCCTCAGGGCCGAATTTGATTCGACCATCTTCTTTGCCTCAATGTCGTAAATGTAAATGTTCTCCGCACTCTGCTCCACCGTGGCCCTGTACTTTTCCTCGCTTTCCCGCAGCGCCTTTTCGGCCTTGTTCCTCTCCGATATGTCCAGGAAGAGGCAGATGGTCCCGAGATGTGCGCCAGATCCTCCCGTCCAGGGAGCCGTGGAGACCATGACGTCAATATTTCCCCCCCCTTTGACAAGGATCTTTGACCTGAATACCGAGGTGGTACCCCTTTGGGTCCTGTGCGGTCTTCTCGGGGTCCCTTCGGACCTTTCCTTTGAAAAGAGGTCCGATAGCCTTGATCCGATGAGTTCATCCGTAGAACAACCGCACAGTCTGGAGAGTGATGAGTTGGCATAGACCATTCTGTCGTCTAGATCCGTTATTCCCAGACCCTCTTGTAGACTGTCCACGACGGTTCTGAACCTGCTTTCCGATTCGTTAAGGGCATGTTCGAACTCCTTCCTTTCGGTGATATCGTCGATGATCGTTACGAGCCCTGTGACCTTTCCACGGCGGTCACGTATAGGTATGGGATCGATCCTGAACCATTTCACGATGCCATCCATGAAGACAGCCCTGAACTCCTGCGGGGGGTCGTCCCCCTGCTCGGACCTGTTGAAGAACAGCTCCTTCAACCTCTCGGTGGTCCCCTCATCGAATATATCAAGTTCAAAGAACTTTTTTCCCGTTGGGCTGGTGGAGAGGCCGAACAGCCTTTCTGCACTTGGGTTCGCAAAATGGATGGTACCGTCAGGATCGAAGGTCACAAGGGACTCATTGATGGCTTCAAGGACCAATCTGAAAGTTACGGAGTCCATCCCGTCATTTCCCATCTCACCGCTCATTCGAGGGTCCTTCCTTTTTTTTCTGGCAGGGATGGCCGGGGATGAATTCGATCCCAAAACCCAGATCCCCTATTGCCGTATGAATGGTTAAGACTATTTACTGCTTTCGTCCAGGACATCGTAAATGAAAAAATCCAATAAAATGGTCCTTTCAATGACCGTCACCGGACCTCTTGCTTGGTGATGAGGAGCAAGTGTTCAAACAATATTATTAAGAACAATGACCGACAATATGCAAATGGTGGTCCCGTGGTAATTGGATTTATATTGATCAACACCAGGTCCCATGAGGAAGGGAAGGTGTTGGAAAAGCTGAACTCCACACCGGAGGTCAAAGAGGCACACCTTCTTTTCGGCGAGTATGATATCATTGCTAAGGTCGTGGCCAGGGACTTCAACGGGGTGTCCCGGATAGTGATCGAGAAGATCAGGAGCATCGACGGGGTCATTCATACGGAGACCCTTGCGGGTATCATGTTCTGAAGACCTTCTTCATAATGGGATCCCCCGGATGATATGGATCATTGGCCATAGGGTGCCCTCACCTTCCAATATCAGAGCATCGAGGACGAGATCCCATGGAAAATGTATCATCGGAGTCTGGACCTGAAACCCACCACCCCCTCCATTAATTCTTTATCACAATAGGTGTATCGTCGGGTATGTTCAGGATAAGGAGGATCCACGACAGGACGACTCGGGCGAACAAGGCAGCTGTCAGGCAGGTTCAGGACCTGTTGAGGGACCGGTTCGTGGACGAGAGGGAGGAGACCATTCTCAAGATCCCAAGGGCATTGGGCGATCCCATCCTTCGGAAGTATCGCTCCATAATATTCATTGCAGAAGGAAGTAACGGATCATTTCTCGGTGCGGCAATACTCCTTCATTTCACTGATCTGAGGTTCTGCTACCTGGACTATATAGCAACATCAAATGAGAAGAGCGGCCGTGGTATCGGAAGCGCTCTCTACGAGAGAGTGCGCACAGAAGCGCGGGCGCTGATGTGCAAATGGCTTTTCATGGAGGCATTACAGGAGACACCGGAGGCAGAACCTGCCCCTGAAATAATGAAGGATAACATCTCAAGACTGAGGTTCTACGAGAGGTATGGTACAAGGCCCGTGATCAACACGAAATACGAAACACCCCTGCATGCAGAGGACAGAAATCCCCCCTACCTCCTTTTCGATGATCTGGGAACGGGAAGGAGGTTGAGAAGGAACGAGGCAAGGACGATCGTCCGGGCGATCCTCGAGAGGAAATACCGAGGATTATGCCCCAATGACTACGTTGAGACCGTGGTCTCCTCATTCCATGACGATCCGGTCAGGATCAGGGAGCCAAGATATATCAAGGTGCCCCACCCCGTAGCACCGGCCACGGAAGTACCGTTGGATATGAGGATCCCGTTGATCATCAACGATAAACATGAGATCCATCATGTCCACGAGAGGGGGTATGTCCAATCCCCTGTCAGGATCCGGTCCATAATGAAGGGACTCGATCAGAGCGGCCTCTTCGAAAAGGTCCGGGTCCTCAAACATCCGGATAGGGAGATCACATCCGTCCACGAGAAGGACTTCGTGAACTACCTCAGGACCATCTGTGAGAAGCTACCGGAGGGGAGATCGGTCTATCCTTACGTCTTTCCGATCAGGAACAAGGCCAGACCGCCCCGGGAGCTGCTTGTCCGGGCCGGCTACTACTGCATCGACACGTTCACTCCTCTTAACAGGAACGCCTATCTGGCCGCAAGGAGGGCAGTGGATTGCGCCCTGACCGGAGCGGATCGGCTCCTGAAGGGAGACATGCTCTCATACGCACTCGTCCGCCCTCCTGGACATCATGCCGGAAGGGACTATTTCGGCGGTTTTTGTTACTTCAATTCGGCAGCGATCGCCGCAAACAGGCTTTCGAGAGAGGGAAAAGTTGCCATCCTGGACATAGATTATCACCACGGGAACGGAACCCAGGATATATTCTATGACCGTGATGATGTATTGACCCTCTCCATTCACTGCCACCCAAAGTTCGCTTACCCTTACTTCACCGGATTCAAGGAGGAAACGGGTGTAGGCAAGGGGATCGGAATGAACATCAATCATCCACTCCCCGAGCATCTTGAACCTTCAAGGTATATCGAAGCCCTGAGCTCCTCGCTGAGATCGATCAAGAGATTTTCTCCGGACCATCTGGTCATTGCACTCGGACTTGATACGGTGAAGGGGGATCCTACAGGTTCATGGGACCTCTCAGGAGCGGACCTCGAGACAAATGGCAGGATGATCGGGGGATCGAGGATCCCTACACTTGTGGTGCAGGAGGGAGGTTACAGGACAAGGTCGCTTGGAAGCAATGCCCGTCATTTTTTCAAAGGCCTGTTCCAGGGGATGAACTCCGATATCTCCATGATATATTCCGGATCCCCAAAGAGCAAGAAATAGATATCTTCGTAGATATTTACAGACCTAGATATTAAGAAAAAAACATCATCATTACCCGTCATTTCAAGAACCTATTTTCAAATATGAAATAATTAGGATCAATAGGTGGGAGCACTGGGACCTTGAAGAAAGACAATCATTGACGTCATTTCTTTCTTCAATGGTCCAGCTAAAAGGAATTTCACCATTCTGCTATTCCTTTTAGCGTATCCCAGTATATTTGACCACTCATTTTCAAGACCCAACAATAATTGACGAGCGAAAATGAGTGGGAGCACTGGGATTTGATGCAGCAGCAACCCCTCCGGGATTGTGCGCACTTTGGTGTTTTCACCTCGTCAATGGAAATAGCGAAAACACCAAAGACCCAGGGGTTCAAATCCCTCCCGTCATTTCAAGCACCTATTTTCAAATATAAAATAATTAGGATCAATAGGTGGGAGCACTGGGATTTGAACCCAGACAAACGGGTATCACCTACGGCTCAAGCGTAACGAGACCTTGAGGGTCCCTGTGTTTACGGGTCATCGCTCCAGTCATTCATCACGGTCCGAGCGTCCTCGGCCCTCAGCAGACCCGTTCGATATCATCCTCGTAACT
>JAFGLL010000066.1 GCA_016928095.1 Thermoplasmatota archaeon | reverse complement strand
TACCGCGACGACAGGATATTCGATGCCTCCGAGCATATCGGGATCGAGCTTGCAATGCTGGATGGAACGGATGAACTGAAGGTGTTCGTCAAGGGAAAATAAGCGGCGGGACCGGTCGGGGTAACCGGTCCCGTCGAGGGCCTATCATCGATCAGTATCCGATCCTCATTTCTTTCTTCCGATGATCACCGCAATGGCGATCAGAGGAACCATCACCGAAAGCAGGACCAGCATTGTCGGGAGGAACGGACTGTCATCCGTATCATCCTCGACCTGGAAAGTGATCTCGTGTGTCGAGAAACCAGGCACCCGGACCATTGCCTGATAACATCCTATCTCGTCCTTCTCGAGATAGTACCTGCACTGTTCTCCGTCGTCGTTGAGGACCTCGTCGGGAGTGCCTGTTCTCAGGGCATTCTGTCCATCGAACTCGACCCTGACCTTTCCGGCATCCACTTCATCCAGGAGGTCTCCCTGGATCTTGAACATCAGGACCTTTCCGGCCTTCTCCTCGCTCTGGACCTGGAACTTCAGCATATCACCGGTCTCCGATCCCTTGAGCTGCATCTGGACCTTTCCCTGGTAGGGGAAATGCTGTGGTTCAGCCACCCCTGCCTTCGACATCACCTGGATCTCGCCGTCCACGTTTCCCTCTGAAATGGCCCTTGCCGACTTCTCCTGGAAGGATGACGCCGTCTGGTAAGGGTTCCTGTGGAAGTGGACGATCACACCCGTTGTCATATCGATATCAAGGTTGTTGTCCATTACCGTGAGATCTTCCGTTCCAATGAAGATCCATGCTTCGGAAGCCAGACCCAGGACCGGAAGCATTCCTTCCGAGACCTCACCGAAGGTCATCCCTTCTGCCAATGTGAAGTGGATGGTGACGACCTCTTCCCCTGAATAGGTGAAGTGTATCATCGATGTGGGATTGTTGTGGGACATGAAATGCAGCCCTTCCGTCTCCGCATGGAAGACGGCTCCTTCCATCCTGGTGTTCTCTTCCGCGAAGAGGTCCACATCGGCGGATATGGAGGAGAAGATGATCTCCTCCTCGGGTACGAATTGATAGTCGATGATCGCCTCTTCTTCAAAACCGAAGCTCACATATCGTCCCGTAAGACCTTCCTCACCGAATGTGAACTGACCGAACATCTCGGTGTATCCCATAGGGCCTTCACCAGATCCTTCAGGTACAGTTCCTGACCCGTTCTCGTTCTCCGTTCCCTTCTCCTCCCCTGCGGGTTCCTGGAATGCCGATACGAACACAGCGGATCCTATCAGCATGACAGCGCCGAGGGCGAGGACCGTCCAAATCTTCAGGGTATCTCCCATGTTATCACCAAGGTCCTTACTCACGGAAGTATATAAACCCCTGATGGAACACGTCTCTAATGGTGGAACAGCTCTCTAATTGAAGTTCTCGCTCAAAGCTTCAGGTCGGTCTTCTCCAGCCTGAGGGCGGTGAGCTCATTTCTGGCCCTCTCCACGAGCGGTTTCGGGTTTCGGTAATACTCGTTGACGATATTGGCGACCTCCTGGTAGTTGGTCATGTCCCTGTAAGCCAGCCAACGGAGGACATCGGCCCTGTTGTGGATCTCGTCGGTTATCTCATCCGTGGTCAGACCTTCCCTGTCCATGATCTTCTCGTAAAGGTTGGAGTGGCCGGAGAACCTGAACTCATCCTTCGCCTGGTTCCATGTATAGACCTTGTTGGATATGATCTCCTGCGAGACAGGGTCCTGACCGACGATCTCCACCAGGTCCTTGACCCTTCTGGTCCTCTTGTTCTTGACCCTGACCTGTGCCTGGAGAAGTACCAGGTTCAGGCCCAGTATCAGGATACGCGGGATGTTGATGGGCGGGTTCTCGAGCCTGTGGACTATGGCCGAGACCGAATCCGCGTGTATCGTCGCATATGTCACCTGTCCGGTTGCCATGGCCTGGAATACCGCCATGGTCTCCTTACCCCTGACCTCGCCAACGATCATGTACTCGGGTCTCTGTCTCAATGCTGCCACTAGCAGGGTGTACATATCTATGGATTGTCCGGTGACCTCCCCCTTCCTCTCCCTTGTGAGACCGGCTATCCAGTTCAGATGGGGTAGCTGCATCTCCCTTGTATCCTCTATGGTGATGATCTTGGATGAGGGGGGAATGAAGTGGCTTATAGCATTCAGCGTTGTTGTCTTTCCCGAAGCGGTACCCCCCGAGACCATCATGGTATCTCCATATTGTACTGCAAGCCAAAGATGTGCAGCCATCTCCGGCGATAGGGTCTTGAAGAGTATCATGTTGACCATGGTCAGAGGGTCTTCCTTGAACTTACGGATCGTGAAAGAAGAGCCCTTGGTGGTGATCTCCTTCCCGAAGGTCGCGTTCAGCCTTGAGCCGTCCGGAAGGGTTGCGTCGAGAATGGGGCTCATGATCGATATATGCTTACCCGACCTCTGGGCAAGCCCCACGACGAAATCGTCGAGTTCCTCCTCCTCTTCGAAGACGATGCTGGTCCTTGTGTTCTTGTACTTCCTGTGGAAGACGTATAAGGGTATGCCAGTGCCGTCACAGGAGACATCCTCCATATCCAGGTCCTCCATCATGACCTGGATCTTGCCGTATCCTAGGAAATAGTTGGACAGATAATAGAAGACCTTCTCGAATGATGGTATCTCCATCGTCTTTCCAGCCTGGGCGAGGAACTTCCTCATCTGATAGCGGAGCCTCATCTCGTTCTCTATATCGTCCACTTCTCCCCTGTCAACCTCGATGTTGTGCTCAAGGGTCGATCTCAGATAGTCGTGAAGATACCTCTCCTCCGGATCGAGAGGTGGCTCCAGGACCTCGTAGAGCAGTTCCTTCGTTCTCTTGTTCCTCAGCATCCTGGTGTATGAATAGGGTTCTCTTATACCGTAGATCGGATCAACGATCTCCCATACCTCCTCGTCCACTGGAGTTATATCATAGAGCTTCTGTCCCCTGAGCTGCTCTTTATCCTGTTTGGAGCGTCGGTATCTCATCCTGTCTGCCTTTTTCATCTCTGCAAGTTTCTTCGGGTCAAGCTCCTCTTCCCTGGCCTTTTTTGTCAACCCCGATCCTTTCCGGAACAGCCATCCCATATCAAGGACGGACCTCTTCCTGCCGGTCTTTGCATCCTTTATCACGATATCTTCCTTATCCATTGTGATAATGGACCCTTCATCATCTTCGTCTCCCTTACCCTTGGTCTTTTTGACCTCATCCTTGACATCGGCAGCCTTTACCACACTGCTCACCCCCTGATGAGCGCAATTTGACCTGTGGATATGAACAGTAATATCGAATAACCGTCGGACCGTATATAACTATTTTCTAACCAGATATTGCAGGTTGAAATGAGATGGGTCGGAATTCCCCGGGCTTCCCCCATGCCCGGAAGATTTTTTGGTAGCCGGACAGGATCATTCCCATTCGAGGTCCTGCGTGGAGCCCGTGGCCTTCCACAGTCTCGTGAGCCCGATCTTGAACTTCCCGGGATCGTCTTGGGCCAGTTCGACCACTATCTCGTCGAGACCCTGGGCGTATCCCATCTCATGGGTGGTATAGCTCCATCCAGCGCTCCTGGTGAGGTTCAATCCCTTGACGAAGGCATATTTTGCAGCTTTCACCTTTATGTCATCATCACCATATCTCTCCACCACTTTTGAGGCTCCCTCTCCGCCTCTCACCAGGTATGCGATTGCGCATTCGTAGGCGAACTCTATCATCCTCGGGGGGTCCTTGGGGGTTGGCAGCTTCGCCCTCATCCCGGACTCCTCCATCCTGTAAATGGCCTCCTGTACCACGGTCATGGGTTGATATCTCGGGGTCGGGAACGAGTTGAAGACCTCCTTTGCGATCTTCTTGTTCCCGATGAGGTCGTTCAGGACCTTCTCTCCCACATCCTTCCAGAACGGCTCCATGATCTTGTTCGTGGTGGGGTCCGATGAAATGATCGGACCCTTGGCATGTGTGAAGAAACTTTTCAGGGCCTCCTTCTCCTCTTTTGTAAGGGTGAGAGATGTCATGACTGCTTCATGGTCCGAACCAAAGCACCTGTTGGAGATGATGTAGACGGTCTCACCGACCTCCTCCAGTCTCTTCCTGTAATCGTCCAGTTCCTTCTCTATAAGGCGATGGTCCATCATCTTGCCTTCCATGTAAATTTCCAGGGAGGTCTGCTCCTTCACCTTCCCCAGTCTCTGGATGAAGGATTCCTTCTTCTCCTTCCTGGCAGGTGGATCGCAGGGACAGCCCGTACCGTGATCGCAGATGGGTCTGACGTTGACCTCCACGGAGAAATACCTGGATATCTTTTCAGAGGCCATGTAGGAGGCGCAGGTAGCGAACGTGTTGTCCTGGTTCTGGAGCGTGTATGTAAGGTTCTTTGCCATCAATATATCGGCCACATCCCACGAGACCACCAGATAAGGCTCTTTCCAGGGTTCCCCTTTCTGGACGATGTTAGCCCTGATATGCGGGGAGTGTATAACGTTCCCTGACCTTTTCATACCTTTCCCCAGGCGCTTCGGCAGCGCATCGATGACCTCCTTTGGTGGCATGGGATCGGTACCGGTGCATATCACCTCGTTCTCGGTCACGAACATGAAGAGCCGCTTTTTCTTGACCTCCTCGAGGTAAGCCATCATCTTTATCCGGGGGTCCTCGTAGTTCTGTATCCCCACCAGTTTCTCCCTGGATGTCTCCCCCCTGTGTGCGTAACCCACATCGCCGAAAGGGGATTTGAAGACCGCCAGGTAGGGTATCTTCTCCTCGTGCAGAAGTATGAGCGTGGCGGCATAAGCTCTGATAAGCTTATCCCCCTTCTTTGATGCTTTTTCCAGGGCTCTCTTGTTGTCCTTTGAACGGCTGACCTCTTCGAGCTTCCTCTCCAGGTTCCTGAAATATGGTACATTGACAGTACATCTGGGGAGGGCAAGGGACGGGTCCTGTGACAGGCGCTTTGCCTTTCTCTTCAATTCCTTCTCGAGACCCTTGGAAGCGGTTCTTGCACCTGTCCGGACCTTGTAGTTCTTCTTTCCACCCACGGGGCTCATGGCTTCCAGGTATCATTTCACCTATATGTTACATTTGTGATATCACAGGTGACAGGGATCGGGACCGTTGGTGATCACTGCAGATGGGGGTTCATTACCTGGTAATATCGGTCCAGGTAAACGATATATATGGGTTATGGATTTTCATAACCCGGTAATATGTTCCCACCACATCTGATAATCGTAGAGGAGGTCCTTCCGGAGGTTCGGCGGAGGATGGCCGTTTCTCTCTATACCGAGGGTAGATCACAGGAGATGATAGCGTGCATCATAGGTATATCGCAGGCAATGGTCAGCAGATATCTGCGTCAGCAAAGCGAGCTCCATTATGACCTTGGACCCATTGTCGATACAATATCTTTGGAGCTTTGCGCCGCAGCATCCACCGGAGAAGGCCCTGACGAGCTGACCGATCGTTTCTGCAGGATATTGGACCGTCAGATCTCGCTCGGGATGCTCGATGACAGGTACAGGAGCAGGTTCGGGAGAGAGTTCTCCCGCCATCTTACGGGATGGACGAGGGAGGGCGGCAGGGTAAGGGTCCTGGAGGACCTGGAGAAGGCGGTGGAATATCTGAGGTCCCACCCGATACCGGGCCTCATTCCTGCCCTTAAGGTGAACATCGCATGCGGGACCCAGGGGGCGAGCTGTCTTCATGATATAGCATCCTATCCCGGAAGGCTTCCCGACAGGAACGGTTCCCTGACCGAACCCCGGCCTCCGGAGTTCGGAGCCTCCAGGCACCTGGCATCGGTCCTGCTGGCCGCAATGGGTCGCGACGCTTCCATAACGTCCGTTATCAGCCTGGCGTTCAACGGCCCGGCCAGATCTGCACTTGCCCAGGGGAATATCGAATTCCTGCAATTGGACAGGTCCTCGGGATCGATCCAGGAACTTCTTTCCAGGGAGGGGGCCGGTGAATACAGGATGGTGGCGGACCCAGGCGATTTCGGCATAGAGCCATGTCTTTACATTTTCGGAGCATCACCTCTGGAGACCGCTGCCAGAGCCGTCGATCTCCAGAAAAGGATAGGTGGTATGGACGGGTAGAACAGGGACAGGTGCGATATCGGGAAGGACCACCGTGATACTCATGGGTATCGGTATAATGGTAATCCTGTGGGTTCTGGGTGCGGTATATCTGCTGGAGATGATCGGCAGGGAGGAAGAACCGGACCTGGTCATCTATTCCTATGAGAGCTTCCAGTCCTATGGCCTTGGCCCGGCCGTCATCCCGAAGTTCGAAGAAATGCACGATGTGAAGGTCAAGGTGGTGACACCCGGAGATATGGGTACAGTGCTTGGAATGGTGAACATCGAGAAGGACAGGCCAAAGGCCGACATCATCATCGGAGTTGACAACTCCATGCTCTTCAAAGCAGTTCGGGAGGACCTTCTTGAACCTTATATCCCGGTGAACATAGGCAGATTGGACCCGACCATGGATTTCGATCCAGGGCATTATGTCGTGCCCTTCGACTACGGATATATCGCCATAATATGCAACGGGGAGATGATGCAGGAGCGGGGTCTTGATATACCCGGCGATCTCCTCGATCTTGGCAGTGACCAGTATGAAGGCCAGATCCTTCTTCTTGATCCCGCAACGTCTTCGACCGGCTGCTCGTTCATGATATGGGCTGCTTCGGTGGCAGGAGGGAACCACTCCTCCTTTTTCTCGGACCTTGCAGATAATGCCAACGGTCGTGTGCTCGGTTCATGGGATGCCATGTACAAGGCCTGGAGGGACGGCGAAGCCCCGATCGCCATATCCTACGGGCTCGACACAGCATACGAGATGATGAGCACAGGGACCAACAATACGATAACGGTCGTACCCGAACACCAGGGCTACCGTCAGATTGAGGGTGCCGGCCTGGTAAAAGGTGCCCCCCATTCCGAACTGGCCCGTAAGTTCCTGGACTTCATCCTTACGGATGATTTCCAGTCCGAGGTCTACAACAACTACATGCTCCCGGTGGTCCCGGGGGTTCCGATCGACCCGATGTTCGATGAATACGGAGAGCATGCGGTATCTCATGTCGAGCCAACGACTTCGGAGGTCATGGAGAATTACGAAGATTGGTATCAGGCATGGAGAGAAGCGTTCTTCTAAGTCCGGGGAGCGGGTGGACAGGTGAGTGGAAACAAGATATCGGCAAATGCGCTCGAGACCGCCGGACTGTATCTGCTGCCAATGGTATTCCTCTTCCTATTCTGCCTCTACCCCTTGCTTCTTATGGCAAGATACGGTATAACGGACGACAACGGCCGTCTGACGCTGAGGTACCTCTCCGAGGTCATTCACGACCGTATCTTTAGAGAGGTCATAATTTTCACGCTTGTCCAGGCTTTCGTTTCCGCCCTTGTCACAGTGCTGCTGGCGATCCCCGGAGCATACCTTCTCGCAAGGTACAGTTTTCCAGGAAGGTCGGTCATCATGGCTGCCACCACGGTTCCCTTCGTGCTGCCGTCCCTCGTCCTTGCGGTGGGTTTCCTGGGACTGTTCGGAGCCCAGGGTCTTCTGAACGGTCTGATATATGATGTCAACTCGTTCCTCGGGACCGGTATTCCGGAGCTGGAATTGCTCTATACCGGAAGGATCATTGTACTTGCCCACGTGTTCTTCAATTTCCCCATTGCTTTGAGGATACTGAACTCCAGGTTCTCGAACCTGGATGCCTCTCTCGAGAATGCAGCAAGGTCCATGGGAGCGGGTAGGGTGAGGACGTTCCTGTTCGTTACACTTCCCCAGATGAAGTATTCTCTCATATCATCGTTCTCTCTGGTGTTCACCTACTGCATGCTATCGCTGGGGGTCATCCTTGTCATAGGCGGTCTGAACCACACCCTGGAAGTGGAGCTCTTCTCCCTGTTCAATGATCTGAAAGTTCATCAGGGAAGCGCCCTGTTCATAATAGGATCACTGCTGGTGATGCTGGCGACCGGGATCTACCTCTGGAGCTCTACCAGGGAGGGGGGCGGGTCCGATGTATCGTTGGGTGAGGGTGTCGCCCGGAAGGGGGGCAGGAGACCAGGAGCTTTTACGTTTTTCCTTATCCTCATATATCTCGCAATGGTGGTCATAGTGATCTTCGGCCCCCTGATGGTGGTGATCCGCGAGAGCCTTTTATCCGGCAGCGGCGGTGACATTACCTTTTCATGGTACCGTGAGGTCATATCGCGGCAGGTGGACCCGGTCCTTTCCATATCGCCGCTGAATGCCATCCTCAACTCGCTTCTCTTCGGCTCTCTCACAATGTTGATATCGGTCCCCCTGGCATGGATGACGGCGCATCTGATGTTGCGAAGCAGGTTCATCGGGAAGGGTCTGCTGGACCTCATGCTGCTGTTCCCGCTCGGAGCGTCCTCCGTGGCCCTGGGTTACGGTCTCGTGAAGGCCTACTCGGGCGGTCCGGTCGAACTTGCCGGGACCTGGTATCTGGTGGTACTGGTCCATTCGGTGATAGCTTACCCTCTGGGGGCGAGGGCGATATACTCCTCTTTGAAGGCGGTCCCGGGAGATCTCATGAAGGCGGCAAGATCTATTGGTGCGGGACCGCTCGAAGCATATTTCAAGGTCAAACTGCCCCTTATCCTGCCCGGTATCCTGATCGCATCAGTATTCTCCTTCGCAATTTCCCTTGGTGAGCTAGGGGCCACTCTCATGGTGTCAAGGGAGGCCTATATCACGATGCCTGTGTTTTTGTACAGGGTGATAGAAGGGGGAGGGAGGCAGATCGGACCGATGAACGCTTTTGCTGTCATCCTGATGGCGATCACATTCCTTTCCTTCCTTGGTATAGAGGCGGTCAAGCATCTTTTCACGAGATGGGGGGTGGAACGATGAGCCTGATCATAAGGGACATGGATGTTTCCTATCCCGGTGGAGGTCGCAAGGTCCTTAGAGGATTTGACCTTGACATCACGGACGGTGAGATATATTCGCTCATCGGGGGTTCCGGCTCCGGAAAGACCACCGTACTGAACCTGATCGCAGGTTTCCTACAACCGTCCCGTGGAAGGATCCTGATAGATGGCCGGGACGTGACCGATGAGAGACCGCACAAGAGGAACATCGGCATGGTGTTCCAGGACTATGCCCTGTTCCCGCATATGTCCGTCAGGTCGAACATCGCTTTCGGTCTGAGGACCCGGAACATACCGCGGATCGAGGTCGACCGTCGTGTGGATGATGTCCTCGAACTTACAGGTCTGTCGGACCGCAGTGGCAGGTTCCCGTCGGCCCTTTCCGGCGGAGAGAAGCAGCGGGTTGCCCTGTCTAGAGCTCTCGTATACGAACCATCACTGCTTCTGCTGGATGAACCCCTATCGGCATTGGATGCATCTCTCAGAGAGGGTCTGAGAAAGGAGCTCAGGAAGATACTGAAGGGTTCAGGGACCAATGCCCTTTATGTCACCCACGACCAGATGGAGGCGGTGTCGATATCCGATAGGATAGGATATCTGAGGGATGGAAGGATACATGAGGAAGGGGCTCCAGAGAGAATGTACTGGAGGCCAAACAAGGTGGGAACGGCCAGGTTCATGGGGGTCTCCAACATCCTGAAGGTGAAGGGCTCGAAGGACGGACACCTTGAAACATCCATAGGGAGGATACCCTGGAGCGGCAGCGCTCTACCCTTTATAGGTTTCAGATCGGAATCCCTTCGGCTCTCGGGAAATGGGATCTGTTTGAAATGCAGGGTGAGGGAGGTTGAGTACAGGGGGCGAGATCTGCACTTGGACCTGGTGTCGGAGGGAACCCCTTTGAAAAGCATAGTGAGCGGAGTGTGCCCCCCGAAACCGGGTGACAGGATAGATATGTTCCTGGACCCCCGGGATATAATGGTCCTTGAAAAGGACCCGAGTTGAGGAATGAAGGATATGGTGGTCAGGGGAGCGGTCATCTCTCCTTGATCCCGAAATATCTCCTGGCTGCCTTCTTCTGTGCTGAACGAAGCGTGTAGGAGATATAGGCCGTTGATACCCCAAGTTTGGCCGCGATCTCCCTGATACCGGTCCTTTTTGGGAAGTCGAAGTATCCATTGTCGAGGGCTTCCCTGAGTACCTTTTCCTCATTATCCCTGAGGGAGTCCCAATCCTTGAGCTCATGGACCTCGACGACCCTATGATCGATGCCAAGTTCTGTCAGGTTAGCTGTCAATTTGTCGATGTGGTCCGGTCCTATGAGGAGGACGCGCCATTGAGCCCAGGCCCTGTCAAGTGACCGCCTGGCAAGAAGGAAGGTCTCCCCATCGACCAGGGCGCGGCAGCCCGGACATCTGTTGACACTGACTATCATCTTTACCCTCTTTCTGTTGGAGACCTCTTGATGTTTGACCATGTCAACCCCGGGTAGGCTGGAAACGAAGTCCGTGAATTCATCAATGTCCGTTTTCCCGAATTCCACCTCCACCAGGTCGTACACACCCTTTTCCCTGAAGGGTATGCTGTCCACTATCTTCAATGAGACCGGAAACCGCTTAAGGGCCGCTCCTATCCAGCATTTTTCGAGGCTGATATCGAGGATGGCTTCGTACATGGTGATCTTACCTCGCTTTTCATGTCAAGGTGAAGACCCCTTATAACGTATTTGGTACCACATCAACATGTTAATTTACGGTGAAAAAAAGTTCGACGGAAGAAGATGATCCCGAGTGTGTCAATGATCGACGTAAGAAGAACGATGCGGGAAGGGAGCACGAATATGATCAATGATAAAATGGAGTGCTCCCAACGGGATTCGAACCCGTGTCACCGGCTCGAAAGGCCGGAATGATTGGCCGGTCTACACTATGGGAGCGTATTTTCAACAGGGAGAACCCAAGGTCATATAAAAATATGAGTACTGTCCCGGCGTTACTGGGTCAATTTCCATGAAAACGGCTTTATCGTAGGTCACCTTTCAGGTATACAAGGAGAAGGATCCTGGTAGAGGAAGTTACGAGATGTCACCCGGACCACCGCTCGGAAAGGGCATAGGTGCCCTCTTCAATGACAACTCCCGTGAAGTTGCGACAAGACCGAGCAGGTCCGGACTGGTCCGTGAGAAGGAGGACATACTGAAGGCTCTCGATACGGAGATAGAGAAGGAAAAGAGCGCGGTGGAAGAGCTCAGGGAGAGCCTTCTCATAGAGCTGATGATGAAAGGCAAGGTTGACAAGACAGAACTCACCAAGATGGAAGGGTCCCTGAACGAGAAGGTCAAGAGGAGGGAAGACCTCCTCATGGAGATCTCCGAGCTGAAGGATGGGGTGAGGTCGTCTGGCAGGAAAAAGGACCGCGAGGTCGGTCAGGGATCGGATGGAAAGACCTCATCTGGACCGAAACAAGACCCCATTCCGGAAGACATCGATGTACTCATGATGAAAGAGCTGATGTCGGACAGCAGGTCAGGACCCAAGAAGAAGGCTCCCATCGATGCGGAGCATATCGAGGGATTGAAGAAGGAACTGGACCGGAGCAGGCGTCTTGAGGAGGTAAGAAAGGAGGCATACCCACAAAAAGCGGAAGCACCCGTGCCTGCCAGGCCGAAAGCTTCGGTCAAACCTAGGAAAGTGAAGATGGTAAGGGGGACCGACCGAACGGTACCCAAGAAGAGGGATAAGAAGATGTACGAGATGGTCCAGGATGCACTGGACCACGTTTCGGCCGGGGATATAGCGGGATCCAGAAGGATACTGGAGGATACCCTGGAGGAATACCCCAACGATGGCGAGGTGCTTTATCACATGGGTAACACCTGTTTCATGACAGAAGAGCTGGAGGAAGCTGCTTCTTTCTACAAGAAGGCGATAGAGAGCGATCCGGCATCCTTCAGGGCATACAACAATCTGGGGGTCGTCCATGAGAAAGAGGGGGATAAGGAATCGGCCATCCACGCCTTCAACCAGGCCCTGGAGATAGCACCCGATTATGCAAGGGCGTGGATGAACCTCGGTGTCCTGTTCATGGACCTCGACCCTCCCTTGCTCAGAGAGGCGTCGATATTCCTTAGAAGGGCCCAGGAGTTGCAGCCCGGGTTGGTGAAGGCCAGGATGAAACTGGAGGAATGCGAGGCCAGGTCGAGGCCGACCTGATGATGTTCATCAATACACCAATTATTTATAGCCCCACCCTGAATGAACTGCTGGTGTCAATATGAGACATAGAACCCTGCTGTCGATGGTCCTCCTGGGAGCACTCACGATATCGACCTTCCTCGCCATTCTCGGGACAGAGGACGTGATCGGGCTGCCTGATGGCTATCCCATCAGCCTTTCCGGGGGTTATCTGGAGGAGATCGCCGACACTACCACTTACATGGACCACCTGCAGCCGGGGGATACCGAGAACTATCTCCTGAGGTTGGAGAACCTCCTCCAGAGCGAGGTCAGGTACAGGATAGGTATCTCCGGCATCCCTGAAGGATGGATGGTCTTCCTGGAGAACGGGAACCAGAACATGCTCGTTGACCTCGGACCCGAGGAGGTGGAATCCGTATATATCTATATCAAGAACCCCAAGGAGACCACTGCGGACCTGTCGATAAACGTCACCGAGGAGGGTTCCGAGAGGTTCTGGACCCTGACGCTCAGGATCATTTGCGAGACAGGCCCGATCACCTTGTCGATCGACAGCAGCTCGTTCATCCTGGGCAGAGAGGTCCCGGTGGACCTGGAGTTCGATGTCGAGAACCTCGGGAAAACCACTCTCAACGTATCTATGAGCATACCCGGGATGGTCACTTCAACCGATCCTGTCCAGGACACCTGGACCGTGAGCTTCTCGGAGAAGTTCTTCATGATACCCTCTCATTCTACGAAGCAGGTAAGGGCAAAGGTACGGGCTCCGGAGTTCGAACCGATCGGTTCCCAGAAGGTGGTCACGATCGAGGCCTTGGTCGGTGGGATATCGAGGCCGTTCTCCTCGAGGTCCCTGACATTCAGGGTCCAGACCATCTACGACCTGAGGGCCTCCGTGAGTCCCATCGGATACCAGAAGGTGAATCCGGGGACATCCGTTCCCTTCGAACTGGTACTGGAGAACCTTGCATCCGAGACGGACTACGTCCTGGTATCCGAGTTCTATACGCCTAGCGGATGGGGTATAGGTTTCAATGATACGATAGACCCAACGGATTTCTCTGTGTCCATCGATCCGGAATCCTCCAGAAGGTTCCACCCGGTGGTCTTCGTTCCGGCCGCGGCACCCGCCGGTAAACACGACCTGGTAATGAGGGCTACAGGAACGACCAACGTGACAGAGTTCAAGTTGAAGGTCGAAGTGGCCCGAAGGGACATGATGGAGGTGATCCCCACACCACCCCCCGGACAGGGAAATAATTACAGGATGACCATCGGGGAGAACCTGGTGACCTTTGACCTGTGGAACAGAGGGAACTTCTTCGACGCGGCCACGCTCACGATCGAGAACAGACCATCCTGGGCACCATTCGTATTTCATTCGGTCCAGGTGGGTGGGGGCTCATCCGAGCAGGTGATCTCCGGTGATGACCCGCTGAACCTGTCGGGAGCGGAGCCAGGCAGATTCATTTTCAGCAGGACGGACCTTGAATCCATAGTGATTTCCATGTCTCCTTCTCAGGGAGCACGCGTGACCATCGGTACATCTGTCTCACTGGATATGATGCCCGAGAGCGGGGTTGTCGGGATAAGGTTCACGTACGGTCAGCTGGTCAAACAGAGCTTCGTCCAGCTCTCCGTCAAGATGATCATCACCGACCTCAAGATCCTGGACGTGGACCAGGATGGGCTGCCTGACATGAAACTGTATCCCCGGCCCGATTATGATCTCAACGACATGATCCATTTCACCTTCAGGGTCCAGAACGACTACCCCTATGCCACAAGGGATGGGGATGTGAAATGGAGGATAGAGATGGCGGGAACGGTCATACTGGAGGGTGAGGTCGGGGTGATACTACCTGGCGAGGAGAAGGAGTTCAACGTCTCCTGGAAAGCGGACAGGAGTACGAGGAACGCCCATTTCGCCTACCTGAAATTGTACGGATCGGTCTATGAGACCGAGGACCAGGCGCCCCGGGCAAGGTCCGAGGACGAGATATTCGTGAATTCGGGGACGGTGGCAAGGAGTTGGGGACTCATGGTGCTTTTCCTGGGGATAATGGTGGTGATAATGGTGGTGTTCGTTTACCTCTTCGTGATGGCACAGCGCAACAAGAGGATGAAAGAGAAGGAGACCAAGGCCAGGTACGATCAGGTATACCGGGGTAGAAGATCTCCCGAACTTGGAAAGGCCTCTGCCGAAGGGCTCGGACCGGGAAAACGGTCAAGGGGACGTTCCCTACCCGATGGAGAGAGGCGGACCCTTCCACCATCAAGGGTAGAGAGGAAGAAGCCGGATGGGAAGGGGGAAAGCGAACAGGACAATGGCGGGATAACCGTCGAGGACGTACCCCGCAGGGCTACCTCTCTGAACATGACCGGTGACAGGGAAGAGTGAACCGTTCCTCCTCATAGGGAACAAATGGTATATAGGACCGGACTTTCCCCTCAGATGTGGAACTTGGAAATGTTGCAGTGGAATCGTACGGATGTACGATGAACCATGGTGAGGCCAGAAGGGCGGCCGAGATATTATCGTCCATCGGTGTGAACGTCAGACCATCCGATATGTGGAGCAGAGATGGTGAAGCCGATACAGTGATCCTTTTCACCTGCGATGTGATATCCTCCACAGAACGTCATATGTGGAGGCGCATGCAGGAGTTGACCCTGGCCGGGAAGCGTCTTGTGGTCGGGGGATGCCTGGCAGCCATTGCTCCGGACGAGATAGCTTCCAGGTTCCCGCAGGCGTTGGTCCTCGATACCATGGGACTTGACAGCCTGTCGAGGTCCCTGTCGTCACTCGCACGTGGGAATGGGAATGAAGGTCCCTCCGCGATGTTCCGACCTTCGCCGGAGAGGATCGACACCATTGTCCCCATATCCACCGGCTGTATGGGCAGCTGTTCATACTGTATCACGAGACTTGCAAGAGGATGTGTCCGGTCGTATCCCGTTGAGGATATCATTTGTAGGATAAATAGCGGTATAATGGAAGGCAGGATGGAGGTACTGCTGACATCACAGGATTCGGCCGCCTACGGAATGGACCAGGGTTCCAGGGACCTGGGATCCCTGTTGAGGACGATCTGCAGTTCGATAGATAGGAATGCAAGGATAAGGGTGGGGATGATGAACCCACTCCATACCCTGAGGGCGCTTCCAGGTATCCTCCGGGGTTTTGATCATCCCGTCATCTTCAGGTTCTTCCATGTACCGGTACAATCCGGGTCGGATGAGGTCCTCTCCAGGATGCACAGGGGTTACGATACCGATGCTTTCAGGAAGATGGTGGATGGTATCAGGTCCAGATATCCGGAAGCATCCATCTCCACCGATGTCATCATAGGGTTCCCGGGCGAGACCGAGGAAGACCACAGGATGACCCTCGACATGATAGAGGGGATATCACCCGATATCCTCAATATCACCCGGTTCTCACCACGACCCGGGACGGAGGCTTTCGGGACCCGGGGGCATGTGAAAGGCTGGGTGCTCAAGGAGAGGTCCCGGGAAGCCACAAAGCTACATCAGGAGATCCTTGGGATACGTCTGGTCAAGAGGATGGGTCATCATCAGGACTGCCTCGTGACCGAGGTCGGAAAGAAGGGGACGATGATGGCCCGTGACAGCAATTACACCCCAATAGTCATAGAGGGTGGAAGGGAGCTGCTGGGGACCTTCATCGATGTGGATACGTCCGGGGCCGGCCCCGGTTACCTGCTCGGGGGACGCGAATGGAAGGTTTGCTGAGCGGGATCGGACCGGGGACCGTAACTGATAACCTTTTTAAAGAGGTCATACGTTCCCAGAGGGCTGCAAAGATATGAAGGTTATATCATGACATCGGAAAGGGATACTTCTATGGACAGGGCAAATGCCAAGCTGAAGGAAGAGAAAGTGACCTGGGTCTACTGCCAGTTCACGGACCTGTTCGGAAAGATCAGATCCTTCACCGTTCCCGCCTCGGACCTGATGAACGGTAAGCTCTGGAAGGACGGGATGACGTTCGACGGGTCTTCCATAGGGTTTACCAGGACCGAGAACTCGGACCTCAGGGCGGTCCCGGACCCTGAAACCCTTCTGGTCCTCCCTTACGGGGAGGGTGTTCAGAAGGTCGCAAGGGTCGTCACTGACACATGGGCACCCGACGGGTCCGGTCCTTTCCCCATGGACCCCAGGAACGCCGCCAAACGCTGCATGGAGCAGCTCAATGGCCTGGGGTTCAGGACAGTTCACCTGCAGCCCGAGTTCGAGTTCTATCTACTTGGGAAGGATGTCACGGCAGGCAACATCCCCGCAGGAGGGGAAAACATCTATTCCATCCTCCCAAAACAAGGGTATTTCGCTTCGGTGCCGTGGGACAATTCCGATCCGTTCCGCAACGAGTTCACCAAGAACCTGATGGATGCAGGGCTGGACATAAAGTTCCACCACCACGAGGGTGGGGCACATCAGGTGGAGGTGGAGTTCAAGCATGTTCCCGGTATGGTAAGGTGCGGGGACCATTCGATGCTCTACAAGCTGCTGGCAAGACTCACCGCAAGGGAGTACGGATATGCTGTCTCCTTCATTCCAAAGATATCCGAAAAAGATTCGGGGAACGGGATGCATGTGCACATGTGGATCGAGGGCAAGGACGGCCCGGTCTTTGCCGACCCGGATGACGAGATGGGTCTTTCCCAGACCGCCAGGTATTTCATAGGAGGTGTCCTCGAACATGCCAGGGCGACCTGTTTGTTCACCAATCCGACGGTCAACTCTTACAAGAGGCTGCTGCCAGGGTTCGAAGCCCCTGTCTATGCGACCTGGGGAATGAGGAACAGGACAGCCATGGTAAGGGTCCCGGACTCCCCCGGATCGAGGATCGTCGGTGATATCGAGATCAGGCACTCGGACACCTCCGCCAACCCGTATCTTGCGTTCACGGTCCTGGTGGCTTCAGGTCTGGATGGGATCAGGAGGAAGATCGAACCGCCAGGGGCTATGAGCACCGATCCCAACAAGATGACGAAAAAGGAGCGGGAAGACCAATGTATCGCACAGCTCCCCTCATCGCTGGGAGAATCCATTGAAGCGGCAACGGAGGACGATCTCATACGGCGTACGGTTGGGGAGGACATATTCAACGCCTATGTCGAGCACAAGTCCAGGGAAGTGATGGAGTTCGGATCGACCATCACAGAATGGGAACTCCGACGTTACCTCTCGCTTTGAACCGTGGTCCCGACCGATCCGACCGATCGACTGACAGTGGTCCGATAGGCTGTCTTCAATGCACAAGTTTAAGAAAGATGCAAATATCAATCGAAATAATCACCAATGTTCACAATGGATGCCAAGGACCTGGAGCTGCTGACAAATCTCACGGCCCATGGAAGGTGGGACGCGGAGGCCCTTTCTGCGCAGCTTGGCATATCGGTGGGTAACGTGGAAAGGAGGATCAAGCTGCTGGTCAGGGAGGGGGTGGTCCTCGGTTTCTCCGCATTCTTCGACAGGAGGATGTTCGGGTACGATACCACATTCCTGAAGCTCCATTTTGACCCCGGACATTTCGACAGGGTGCTCCAGGGTGTATCGAGAATGCCCCAGGTGGCCTCTGTTTACCCCAATATAGATGATTTCATGATCGTCGAGGTCGTGCATTGGGATGCAGTGTCCCTCAAGGCCGCTATCGGCTCGATGGAGAGGATCGCATCTCCATATACCGTTACGGACCACTACGAACCCCTGCTTCCGGAGGCCATACCTGAGAGACCGGAGGGGGACGCTCTGGAGATACTGTGGCATCTTGTGAGGGATGGAAGGACCGATATAGAGGCTCTCTCGGAGGTCGTCGGGATATCAATGGAGAAGGTCTCCATTGAGGTCGCGTATCTGTTCGACAGGTGTGGAGTGAAGATAAAACCCATGGTCCAGGAGGACCTGATCAATCCTTTTCCGACCTTCTCGATAATCCTCAGCATGGCCATGGGCTGCTCTTTCGAGAGCTGCTATTCGGAGGTCCTCAGGATATCCAGGGAAAGCTGGGATTCGTTCCCGATGCTCAGACCAAAAGGGGTATGGCTCAAATGCTTCGGCCGGGACCTGCACGCCATGGACCTGATGCTCGAGAGGTTCAGGAGGATGAAGGAGGTGGATGATGTGATGGTCATACTGCCCGATTCGATCACACTGAAGAGGTCAGTGGACCTCGGCCTGTTAAAAGGCTCATCGATAAGGGACAGGTCATGAGGGGACCTTCTCCGGCGGACCTGAGAAGAGCATACCGGTCTCGGTCAGGGACACATTGACGAAACGCCCTTTCTTGGTCAGGGTGATGTATCTGTCGCTCTCAAGGGACCTCAGGGTCCTTGAGAGGTGGGCCCTGTTCCGGGCAAGGTAGGACCGTTTGCTCTCATCATCCTTCCGGGGTTTGAAGAACCCCTTCACCATCTCCAGATGCGGTATCAGGGAGGTCTCGTGCCGTGCCGTCCCCCCCAGCCTACCGATGACCTTGAGCACCTCTTCCTGCTGCTTCGAAGGCCCCATTATGGTGACGGATGGTATCTCCATGACGCTCGAGACCCCATGGGAGAGCACCTCCTGGTCCTCTGGGATGGAATATCTTTCAGGTTGCACATAGTACGGGTGCGACCTGGTCATGAAAGCTGCAAGCAGGGCCGCCGATGTGATGATCCGGTTTCCGGTGGAGAGGTTCACGAAGACCTCGCCACCTCGGTTCCCGAGTTCGGAAAAGAGCTCCTTCAAAGAGCGTGTCGCGGAGTAGAAATCGAAGATGTCCAGTACCATCTCCTCGACATCGATGGTCGCGGAGATCAGTTCCTTGACCCTCTCACCGTTATGTCTGGCCTTGATCTCGATAGGGGAGCGGGCGTCCTTACCATAAAGAAGGACCACATGGTTGGTGGGGAACTCCTTCAGACCACCAAGGACCCTGTCCAGTTCAAGGCCCATGGGTATGACATGTACCGCAGATGTGTATGATCTCATAATGGTACCCTATTATTGTATCGTATATTGATTTTTCGTATAATACAATATTGTATTCAATGATACGGTAATGGAAACAATAATACGTAGCATGGTTTAAATCGAAGCTGCCCCATTTCCAAAGGCATTTGAAATGAGGGAATGGGGCCTCATCGAAACACTTTGGGGAATGTGCAGGTGGCCTGTGATGGAAGCTGAAGGCATGGATGGAAGCATCTCGACGGGTGCGCTCATGGGAGTCAACGGCGATATAGCCCATGCCCTGGACCGCAAGAAGCACATGCTCGCTCTCATTCCCATGAGCTGCGAGTTGACAAGGACCTTCATAGGCAAGGTCTGCTCCGAGGCCATCTCGAGGAGAAAGAAGTTGATACTCCTTGCACCCATCGGCAATGTCCAGATCATGGCGGACATGGTGCGGGAGCTGACCGACATTGCAGGCCTGGTAGGGAGCATAGTATCTTTCACCTCCCATGAGCTGAGATGCGGCATGGACGGATCGGATAACGACCCGGGAGACCTGCTGAACCATTGCGTGAGGAGGGACCGGATGGACCAGTGTCCCTATCAGACCGGTTTCGATCTGGACATATACAGGGAGGTCAAGATGAGCGGTGGCACCCTGCTGGGAGAGATGGCCGGTGATGTAATGAAAAAGGGCATGTGCCCGGCCAGACTTGCCCTGGACCTGACCACCGAGGCGAAGATCATCGTGACGGACTACGGTTTCGTCTTCTCCGAAGGGTGGGACCGCCTGTTCGAGTTCATGGGTCAGGACCCGAGGGAGACCATCCTTGCGATAAGCGACCCACCGTCCCTCACGGAACACCTCTGGGACAGGTTCCGATACAGCTTCACAGATACAGACCTGCTCCCTGACCAGTGGGACCTGGAGGGACTGAAACCGGAGAGCAGAATGGCAGTCGAGGTGCTCCTTGCCTCCATGAGGGAGCTGCTCCAGGGTTGGGACGTGACCAAACCTCTTGACAGGAAGAACCTCATACAACTTTACCGGACGAGGGCCCAGGAGAGGGGCGTGACGGAGGGGATGGGCGCCCTTACGGACGACCTGAAGAAACTACTGGACCTTGGCAGGTTCAGGAGGATAACCGATCGGAAGAAGGTGAAGGACCTTTACCTTTTCATAAAGCTCTGGGTCAAGGAGCATTCCTCAGTTGCCAGGACCGTGGAGGAAGACCGTGATCAACGGACCATATCCCTCTCCCTGCTGGACCTTCAGGTAATGGTCAGACCGATCCTGGGCTCCTTTCCTACGGTCATCCTCTTCGGAGACACACTATATCCACAGGAGCTTTACACGAGACTTCTGGGACTGAGGACGGATCTTACCATCAACAGGTCCTACATGACCCATGAGCATGTGGAGCGGACCTCTGTGGTGAGCTTCGGCAACGTCGAGACCTCCTACAAGAACAGGGACAGTTTCACCTGGAAGACCATTGTGGACAATATCATGAGGATCATGTCCACGACGCCGGGTATGGTGATGGCTGTCTTCCCCTCCTATTTCATACAGGAGAACGTGATGCAGGAACTTGTCGAGCGCCAGTTCGACCGCCCGATCATAGAAGAGACCAGGGGGATGAGCAGAGAGGATAGGAAAAGGGTCCTCGAAGAGCTGTCCATAGGGGGTGACGTCCTGGTGGTCTGCGTTCAGAAAGGATCCCTTTCAAGGTCACTGGTGGAAGGTGGGATCAGACCGGACACGGTCGTCATGGTGGGCATGCATATACCTCCCCCGACACCCAGATCGAACCAGCTCAAGGTGCACATGCAGAAGACACACGGGACCAATCTGGGACATGTGATATCCGTCCTGCTGCCTGCACTCACCGGTGTGATGGAAGTGGTAAATATCATGGCGGAAGCGCCCGGGGAAGGCAGGAACCTCGTCATTCTTATGGACCGGAGGTATCAGGACGAGAGGGTGCTGCAGAGCCTCCCCCGTTTCTATGACATCAAGCTGTTGTCGGGGGATAACGATTATCACGGGGAGAGGTATTTCGGATGAGGTGGTCACATGGGTCTCCTTGAGGACATAGGCGGTCTGAGCTTCTCGGTACTTGGTAGCTCGAGTGCCGGGAACTGTACCCTGGTGACCGATGGTGAGACCACGATACTGCTGGATGCCGGTCTACCGGTGAGGTTCACGGCCAGCAAAGTGCTCCAGTTGACCGGAAAGGAGCGTGTGGATGGAATATTCATCAGCCACGAGCATTCTGATCATACGAGGAACCTGTTTCCCCTGGCCAGGAGATACTCATGTCCTGTCTATCTTTCTGCTCCCGTATCCTGGTATCTCGGGGAGAATAGAGGTTTGGACATACGGGAGATCAAGGACGGATGTCCGGTAAGGACCGGCACCCTCACGATCACCCCTTTCCTTGTACCCCATGACGCTATCTCCCCGTTCGGTTTCATCGTTGATGGAAAGGAGACCTCCATGGGTCTGGTCACGGACCTCGGAGCGGTGGATGAGAGGATCGTGGACCTGCTTTCCGACCGTGAGGGGCTTGTGATCGAATCGAACCACGATGTACAGATGCTCCAAGACGGCATATATCCTGCATATCTCAAGAAGCGGATAATGGATGGTAACGGACACCTATCGAACAAGCAGTGCAGGGACCTTCTGGACCGTATCGTCGGCCCAAGGACAAGGGATATTGTCCTGGTCCATCTATCCGAGGAGAACAATGACCCCCTCCTGGCGCTCGAGACCTCTATGGAGGTCCTCCGTGGAAAGGAGGGTCCTATCAATCTGCACGTATCTTATCCTATGACCCCGACGGAACTCTACAGACTGTACCGGTAACGTTATGACCTTTGTACTATTATTTATATATAGAGTTTCCGACTGGTCGTACATACAAGGCCATATAACAAAAAGGAGATTGGAAGTGATGCCCCCAAGGAACGGGTCCGCCGCAGCAGGACCGCCCGTGTGGGGACGCGGGCACAGCGGCATGACCGGAGAAAGAGAGGTCCCCGACAGGAGAGCCCCTCGAAGAGGGCGACCGGAACACCTGGATGACAGGTTACACAGAGGAAGGGAAACCCCGATCAAGGAAGACCCTTATCGCAAGGTAAAGATCGTGGTCGTTGCGGTGGCCACTGTGATCCTTCTTGCCATCCTTCCATTCTGGATATCCTCCTTATGGGCGGATGAGGGCGGATCGGATGGGACGGTACTGGTCCAGGACAGGTTCGCTGGAGTGTCTTCCAGGGTCCTCATGAATACGACCTATACGGGAAGGGATACCTATTTCACGATCCCGGGCGGTTCAGAGATCGAAAAGGCCTTCCTCAGGCTCTCCGGCAGCCTTCCCCCTCAGAAGGTCAGCTTCCAGACTGGTAGGAACCCAATGGACCTTGCGGTGGGTGATATAGACGGTGACCTCTACATGGAGGTCGTCGTTGCCAACAACAAGGACGACAAGGTCATGGTCATGAACAACCACGGGGACGGTCTTGTACGAGGTGACGAGTACAGTGTAGGGCGTGGCCCCGTCAGGGTGGAACTGCGAGAGCTCAACGATGATGGTTACCTGGACCTTCTGGTCCTGTCGGAGGACTCCAGGGAGCTGAGGGTCCTGCTCAACGATCAGATCGGCGGATTCAGGGTCCAGGGTCAACCATTCGGGTTCGATACCCTGCCGGCAGATATGGCGGTCCTCGATTTCGACGGCGACGGTTACAACGATACTGCCGTGATAACCACCAACAACGACCGGCTGACCCTCTTCAGGAACAACGGTCTTGGTATGCTTGAATATCACTCGAACTTTACAACGGAGGGTAACCCGACCAGGATCGCGGTCGCCGATATGGACCAGGACGGACGGGACGATATCGTGATCTCGAACAGGAGGGATGTGTCCGATATGAAGGGTGAGAAGCACCAGATATCGGTGAACGACAGGATGGTCACCTGGCTGTCCACTGTTTCAGTGTGGATGAACAAAGGCGGGGGTAACTTCATCAGGGAGTTCGAGGACCTGAGGACCCAGAAGGGGGTATCGAGCATGGAGCCGGGAGATCTGAACGGTGACGGATATCCCGACATCGTGATGTCGAACCTGGGTTATCATAATGTCTCACTCCTGCTGAGCGATAATTTGGATTTCAAGAGAGGCACACCCGGGGAGATGGATTCCATCCTTCTTGGGTCCATGGACCCGATCCAGGTCAAGCTTGTTGATATCGATGTGGATAACGAGCTTGATATCATCGCGGTCACGAAGTCCGCAGATTCGGTACTGGTCTATCACGGGACGGGAATGGGTACATTCGATCCTTACATACAGTACTACGTGGGTCTGAACCCGACATCCCTCGAGTTGATGGACTACGATTCCGACGGTGACATGGACATAGTCACGTCGGATTGGAAGGGGTGGATAGAGAAGAACGGCGAGAACGGTACGGTCTCCATCCTCACCAACCTGCGCTCGGGTATATTCGGGACCTATTCCCAGTATCCCACAGGCAACAGTCCGCGCGGGGTGTTCGTGAGGGATGTGGACGGCGACGGGGATATTGACCTGGCAACTGCCAACTATTTCGGTTCGACGGTCTCCATTCTGAAGAACGACGGGCTGGGCCATTTCTCTAAGAAACATATGGAATATCCCATCGGGTTGGAGCCTTACGCCGTGGTAATGGAGGATTTCGATGATGACGGGTTCATGGATGGCGCATCGGCCGACGAGGCGAACTTCAGGATAGTGCTCATGGAATCCGACACGGAGGGCGGTTTCACCTCCCAGAGATATCTCTACGATATCGGAGCATACCCTTTCAGCCTCAGGAGCGGGGACATCGACAACGACGGTGATATCGACCTTCTTACCTCCAATTACTTCCAGAGCTCCACGACCCTTCTCTTCAACGATGGGTCGGGTGATTTTGCGACCATGTTCAGCGATTACAGGACGATCTACCTTGGTTCCGAAATGCCCTACGATTCAATAATGGAGGACTTCAACGGCGATGGTTACAAGGACCTGGTGACGACCAACAGGGGTGACTCCCTTGACCCGACGGACACCATGACAGTGATGCTGAACGATGGCACGTTCTCCTTTACCGAAGGTGTGAGCTACAAGGTGGGAAAGGAGCCGACCTCTTCCGTTGTTCACGATATAGACGGTGATGGGGATCTGGACATAGCCACCGCCAATACGGGAAGTGATTCCATATCGGTAATGCTCAACGACGGGTCCGGAGTGTTCGAGAAGCTCGGCGATTATCCCGCCGGGGATCGACCCCAGTACATTGAGGTACTAGACTTCGACGGTGACGGATGGATGGACTATATCACCACCAACACGGATTCCAATGATATCGTCTTCATAAGGAACCTCGGGTCCAAGGCCACGTTCAGACGCGATATGGTCCTCAACATCGCCTCCTATCCCTATGCCATAGATACGGGGGATTTCAACAGCGACGGGAGGGAGGACATAGTGCTTTCCGCCGTGAACACCAACTGCGTCATCGTCACGGGCTGCTACTGGTATCCAAGTGATGTATCATTGGACATCGGGGCTGATGGATCGATAGACCATACCTTTCCCGGACCCATGACCGGTGATCGTTCCTACGATGTCGACATCACGGAGGAGGTCACAAGATATCTCAAGGAAAATGACATCGAAGGGGATGTCAAGGTACCTGTAAGGGTGATCGCCGGGGAGGAAGGAGTAGTTGTACTAGACGATCTCATTGTCCTTTTCAGATAGTCAACCGACCTACAACTGGAACCTTCCACTGCAGAACGGGCAGATACCTTCCTTCAGTACCTCCTCGGTAATGGTCCTGGAGCAATACGGGCATTCGTAGATCACCATTTCAACTTCCTCCTCCGTTGAAAAAGTACCTGAACAGTTGGGACATATCTTCTTTTCGAGGTCAGCTTCGGTCAGTGTATGACCGCAGTGGGGGCAGGAGTGCTGTTCCTCCTCCTCTTCGTGTTCTTCCATCGAAGGCGCAACTCCTCCATGAACCTCGGATGCTGCCTTTGCGATGGCCATCTCCCTCTCATCCAGCTTGAGAGACCTGTCCTCCATGGTCTTCTGGAGGGAATCCAGCTCATCTGCCCTCCGGTCCAGTTTGGCCTGTGAATCCTTGACCTCGTCCATCCTCCGATCCAGGTCGTTGCGAAGATCTTCAAGTTCTTTCCTGTAGGTCTCGAGTTCAGACCTGGTCCGATCGATCTCACCGGAGGCTTTTTCGGCGGTAGGCTCTTCGGTCCGGGAGACATCCTCGAGCCTAGCTTTGAGCTCGCTGTTCTGCTTCTTTGTCTCGTCAAGGTCGTTCTGCAGGTCGATCAGTGCTTGATGAAGCTTCTCGGTATCTCCCGGGGTTCCTTTCTGTTCGATCTGTTTCAACTGCTTTTTAAGGGACGCGTTCTCTTCCTGGACCTTCAGGATGACCCCCTGAAGCTTCTCTATCTTTTCCTCTGTCCTGTTGTCCTCCACCTTCGCC
>JAFGLL010000065.1 GCA_016928095.1 Thermoplasmatota archaeon | reverse complement strand
GCGAGGGTAGCTCAGCTTGGTCAACGGCGCTAGATTGAGGGTCTAGTCCTTAGTGGTTCCTGTGTTCAAATCACAGCCCTCGCACCACTTTTCTTTCGTCAATCATATTCAGTTCTCGAAAAGTGATGCTTGAAAATAAGTTCACACGATGAATAAGTTCCAAGAATAATTACATCTTATTCATCTTACCTTTGAAAAAGAATTCTCGTCAATTCCAGACTTTTTCAAAGGTCACAGCCCTCGTATCAATTCTCTTTCTTGCTTGATCCGACCATTTCCTGATCATCGCCGTTTCCGGCCCACTTCCCGACCTCGACGATCTCACCGGCCTCCTCGGCCTCCTCGAGCTCTTCGATATCAGCATCTATATCGAAATCAAGGGTATCCATCTCGGGTCTCTCCTCTCTGGGTCTTCTCGGGCCTCCCCTGGAAATGAACACCTTTGCAGGCCGAAGGACCATCCCATCCAGGGTGAAACCTGTAAGGTCGACCTTCACAACAGTATCAGAGAAGGTTTCGTTGTTTTCGATGGATCCGATGGATTCATGCCATTTCGGATCGAAGGGCTCCCCGATCGGATCGACGACGGTCACACCGTTGTCCTCGAGAGACCTCACAAGTGACTTCCGGATGGACATGAGACCAACGACAACGTTCCTGACAGTCTCCACCCCCTCATCCTTTCGGGCCTCGGAGATGGCCCTGTCGATGTTATCAAGCGATCCGATGATCTCCAGATATAGCGCTCTGGTCCGCTCCCTGACCTTGAGACCTATCTCCTTCTCTGACCTCTTCCTGTTGTTCTCGAGGTCCTTGAATGCCCTGTCCATCTTGACCTTGTAGGCTATAGCGACCTTCTCCTTCTCCTGGACCGCCTCGCCAAGCATTCTATTGTCACGTTTCAGCTCCTTGATCTTGACCGAAAGCCTGATGACCTCTTCTTCATAGTCATCCTCGAAGGTGACCTCCTCCTGGACCTCGGTCATTCCCCTGAGTTCGCCGAGGATCCTCCTTATTCGGCTCTTCTCTCTACCCCTGTCCTTTGGAGCCCTGGAGGTCTCTTCCATACAATTTGCACATGCTGTCAGCAGGTTGCTCGGATCCTTCTTCCCGGGACCTTCGCAGTGAACTTTGTGGATGATGCAAACCTCGTTCCACGGGACCATCTTTCCGCATATCACACAGGTGAATTCGTCCCTTTTCCAGATGTCCTTCTTCAGGCTTTCGTTCAATACAACCCCATGCATCGGTTTATCCCTGCCATGCCGTCTATATATCGATGATAAGCAACATGGAATTTATAAACGATACGATGAATATCCTTAAAAAAAAAGGGGGACTCGGATATCCGGGTCCCCCGTATGCCATCAAGCGGTCGAAGATCACTCCTCTTCCATGCTCTCACCGCAGTAGGGGCACTCCTTTGCCTCCTCATCGGTGACGGTCTCACCGCAGGCGACACAGGTCCGCTCCCCCTCCTGCTCCTCCTCTTTCTCCTCTTCCTCCTCGTCGAACTCCTCCTCGGATGGCTTCCTCATGATGAACACGAGGGCTATGAGGACCAGTACGATGAGGACGATCAGGACTATCACTGTGATGAGGTTGGCGTTCTCGTCCTTCTCCATGAACTCATACTCGTAGTCGGGTGAGACATTGGTTCCGTCGGTCAAGTAGTAACTCCTCTTGCCCTCTGGAACATCCCCAAGGTCATCCTCCGTGAGTTCAAGGGTGTATATTTTATCCGTCGGGTTCCAGGTCATGTTGAAGGCGAAGGTCTCGTCATCCTTCCCCTTTATCACCAGCTGGAGAGCGATGTCGCCGTATCCGGTGTAGGTATCGTTCATGACACCTACGGTTACCTCGATGGTCCCATCAACGTCCTTTATCTTCTTGGACTCGAGATCGATATCCCCCCATGCAGCTATCGGTATGGGGGACTCGTAGACCTTGTACATTACATCGATGTCGTAGGTCTCGTCGCCAGTGAGCTCGATATCGTCAAGTGTCGGCATCTCGTAACCGGACATTTCCGCTTCCTCGTCGTAGAGGTCAGCTTCCGGAATGGCGAGAACGACATCGTAGGTCCCCTCTTCGAGAACTATGGAGAAAGCTCCGGTGGTCAGGTTAAAGTCCACCTCGTTCCCTCCGATGGTCAGAACGACCATGGACATATTGACATCGACATCCTCGACATCCTCGAAGGCAAGGGTTCCGGAGACGGTGTAAGACATCAGTATGACCTCGATGGTCATCGTGTATACCGCGAAGTCCGTTCCATCTGTGGCGTTGACCTCGACATCGATCGTACCGGTCCAGTTCGTTGCAGGGTTTATCGATAGCATGTAGGTTTCCCAAGCATACTCAAGAAGAGCACCGCTCACGGTAGTGTTGACGGTCAGGTTGAGCATCGGGCCGTCCGCATCTTCGAAATATTCGGAGAGGTCCACGGTCACCGGGGTGTTCTTGTACACACTTATGGTATCCGTTGTGATCGTCGGAACATCGTTCACCGGGATGAGCTCGACATATGCCATTGCATCCATCACATACTCATCGCCTACCCAGGCGGTTATCGGGAAGGCCCAGCTTCCCTCCTCAACATCGACGTTCACGGATGCCACGGAGTTGGCCATATCGGTGGAGTTGATCTCGACCGTGATGTTCTCATCCTCGTATACCCAAACAGGGGTCTTTACCGTTTCGTTGGTGACATTGTCGAAGTTCTCCTCGTATCCGATGGAGACCGCCAGATCGACCGGCCCGTCGGGGTCGTAGAAGAACCCGAGCGGGTCGAATGTTGCGGTCATCTCCGTTTCGTCGACGAGGATCGTGGTGTCTTCCGACTCCATGATGGGCCTGTCGTACCACTCGACCGTGAAGAGGGTCTGGTTGAGGGTCTCTTCATATCCCCACAGGTCCACAAGATAGATGTATCCATAGTATTCACCTACAGGGAAATCCAGGGAAATGGTGAAATTTGCGACAACCGTGGTGTAAGATCCCATCTCGGTGACGTTTGCAGGATCCGGTTCCTGGAATTCCAGGTCGGACCATACCTGAGCGTCCTGGTTCCAGAACACCACCATGCAGTTATCCTGGTCCAGCTCGAGCATCTTCCTGCTCATGTTGATGGTCATCTGCACCTCCGACATACCATCGTTCGTGACGGTGGCGGGATCGGCGGTGAACGAGTTGATCATCGGGGTCCCGGGAGCGATCGTGAACATGACACCGCTCATGTCAAAGGTATAGACCTGGTCGGTCTCGTTCCAGAACTTCACGATCATACCCATCTCATACTCGCCCGCGGGGAGCGTCCCGTTCTGGTTCCATATGGCGGTCTTGACGGGAGATCCGCCATCGGTCGTAAGGTTCCATCCATAGATCAGTTCCTCGAACATAGCGTGGTCAGTGATACCCACCATGACATCCGAGAGGTGACCGCTTGCAGGGAGAACTCCTGCCCAGTCCCATGTCAGCGTGATGTTCTGGTCCATCGTGGTGCTATATACGAACGTGATGTCAGCATCGATGGAGGCAGTGAGGTTCAAAGCATCCCATATGGGTTCGTCCACATCTCCGGGAGCAGCTGTGATCCCGGGAACTATCGCCAATCCCAGGAAGGCTGCACATAACAGCATCATTACCGATAAGACTGCGATCATGCTGTTTCCATTGTTTTTAAAAGCATCCATTGTAAACACCTCATTATACCCTTCTAAAGGTCTATATTTCCTTACCGCACCGAAGTTCTTTCGTGAACCAGTGCCTCGGAATGCCCATCAAAATAAAGGATATATAAAGCTTTTTCGTCAAATTTTCCTGAAAAAATAATTAAATACCCTTATCGACGAACTCGTCATATGTATTGTTCATGGAAACAGTAATGAAAATGCCACATAGCATCACAACCCTTCGATGTGCTTCAAGTTCATTGGATGAACCCTTGGAAGATGCGCTGAATGGTCTCCTCCGGACCCGCCCTTCCTGGGTCCTCGCTTTCGATCATCAACTTTCTGAGTCCGGTCAATAGGGTCTGCATGAAATGGAGATTGTGAACCGTTGCGAGCCTGGGGCCCAGCGGCTCCCGGGCCTTGAACAGATGATAAAGGTACGCTCTTGAATATCTCTCGCAGGTGGTGCAGCCGCACCCTTCGAATATCGGCCCTTCCACACCCTTCCATCTTCCGGCACGTAGATTCTCTTTCCCTTCCGGCGTTAGCAGGGAGCGGTGCCTGGCGTTCCTGGTCGGGAATACCGAATCGAAAATATCGACCCCGCATAACACGGAACGGACCAGATCAACAGGTTCCCCCACACCCATGAAGTATCTCGGCTTTTCAGGTGGAAGAAGGGAGGTGGAAGCTTCCAGGGAACGGAACATATCTCCCTTGCCTTCCCCGATGGAGAGACCTCCAACCCCGTATCCGGGAAAGTCAAGCCCCACCAGTTTTCTGGTGTTCTCCTCTCGAATATCCTTGTACGTGCCTCCCTGTGTGATGGCAAATATCAAAGGTACCCGCATATCATCATGGGGGGAGGTCTCGGCTGTGGTTGAGAGAAGGCAATGCTCCTTCGACCTTTTCGCCCATTCATAGGTCCTTTTCGCTGCATCAAGTATATCCTGTTCGGTGGAGCCGTATGCGGGACAGTGGTCCAGGACCATGCCGACATCGACACCATGGGCGACGTGGAGGTCGACGACCTCCTCCGGGGTCAAAAAAATCGGTTCTCCGCTGAAGGGGGACCGCAGATGGACACCCTGGTCCGTGACCCTTGCATTGAAGCCTCTCCTGATTAACTGGAAGCCTCCGGAGTCCGAAAAGAGGCCCCCGTCCCACCCCATGAAGGTGTGCATCCCACCCATTCTCCTTATAACATCGGTCCCCGGTTCCAGGTGGGAGAGGAAACCGTTCGTGATAAGCGTGGTGGTCCCGGTTCCCTTCAGCTCCAGAGGGTCCAGGGTCTTGACGGAAAGCTTGGTGGCAACTGGCATGAAGAGCGGAGTATGGACGGTCCTGCCCGAGGGAAGTCTCAACAGCCCAGCTCTGGGCCCAGACCCGTCCCCCGTTTCCAGTTCAAAGACCTCCATTTCAACTCCTCCGAACCATCATGGAATCTCCCAGAGAATAGAACCGGTAGTCCATATCCATTGCTTCATTGTAAGCCTCGAGGACCTTCTCCCTGTCATAGAAGGCGGATAGAAGGATCAATGGTGTCGACCTGGGCAGATGGAAGTTCGTTATGAACCCTTTGTATGGGAGTTTGAAACGGTATCCTGGTGTGATATACAATCCTGTCCTTCCGCCATCCATCACGCAGTTCCCTTTCTCATCGAATGCCGATTCCATGGTCCTCATCGTCGTAGTCCCAACCACCCATATCCGCGATGGAATTCCCGATCGGTATTCCGCCATGGCCTCGCTTACGGCAGCCTTCAGGCTCTCGGGGACGAAGAACTCCTCCTCGTCCATCCTGTGCTCCCTGATGTCATTGGACTTTACCTGAGCGAATGTCCCGATCCCCACATGGAGTACTATGTACTCTATTCTGATACCCTTGACGCGCAGTCTCTCAAGAAGACCCTCGGTGAAATGAAGCCCGGCTGTCGGGGCGGCCACCGAACCTTCCACATCTCCATAGACGGTCTGGTATTCCTCGGGGTCCTCGAGGAATCTTTTAATGTAGGGAGGGGTGGGCATGAGGCCCCATCTCCCCAGCCATTCCAGTACTTCCCCGTGGCCCATACCACACCCCTGACGCTGGAACATGACCGTGCACCTGCCCTCTTCGAGCCTCCGGACGATCTTCATGACAACATCTTCATCCCCGGTTAGAAGCTTCGAACCCTCTCTTATCCGCTTACCACCGACAAGTCCTTCCCAGAGATCACCCCCCTTCCTCTCAAGTAGAAGGACCTCTGCCCGTCCTCCCGTGGTCTTTCGGGCGGGTACCCTTGCGGGGATGACCCTGGAACGGTTCAGTATCAGGATATCATTTTGCTCAAGTCTGTCCTCGATATCCTTGAACCTCAGATGTAAATGGTCCGGAGCAGGTTGGCGGGCATCGATGTAAAAGAGCTTCGAGCTGTCCCTGGGCGACGCCTTCTCCTGTGCGATGAAGCCTTCCGGAAGGTCGTAGTCGAAGAGCGATAGGTCCATCGGTGCAGCCCTCGGATGACAGATTAAAGGTCTCTTATTAAAACATTGTACTTATACAGGTCTTTAACATATAATACATAAAGTGTATATAGCCAGTGCTGATGTATTTCCTCGGATCGACTTGTTGTACATCCAGATAGGTGGCCGAAGTATGAGTCGCACGGTTTCGAGGTCAGTGATCCTCCTTATGTTGGGTATGACCTTGATATGGTCGATCTCGCTCAATACCACCGCGCAGGTCAGGTTTGAAATGGAGGAGGTTATCGGCCCTCCTCCTTCAGGATGGGTTCACAGGCCCATACTCGAGTTCTTTACCGGTCTATCCTGTCCGTCCTGCATGGGATCGGATGAGAATGCTGCAAGCCCTGAAAAGGCCGTGCATGAAGCCTACCTCAGGTCCATAGAGGACCCGGAAGTACCTTTCACAACTGTTGTTTTCCACGAACTGAACGGTGGCGGGGTCGACGATCTCAACGATCAGGAGGCCACCGATCGGATGAGGTTCTATCAACCCGGTCTATCCGGGACCCCGGACGTCGAGTTCGACGGAGGATATGTCGAGCTCGGAGGATTCTCCACCTCAACCAGGGATATCAATGAACAGAACATCGACTGGGCCATCACTGAATCCGAACAGAGACACGACAATGCCCCCATCAGACCGCTGGATCGGGCAACCTGGTCCTTCCCTTACATCAGACTCGAGGTCGACCAGGTCTTCCTTGACGGTCAGTTCTCCGTTGTGGGAAAGGTGACCTACGATGGGAATGCCAAGCTTATAGGGGCCCCTCAGCTTCAGGGGTCTCTATATGTGTTCATGGTCGAGGACAACGTGGAAGCCTATTCCACTGTCTATGATAAGTTCGTCATCAACGATGCCGTCTTCCGCGGATATGCGCTTGAGGACGAGGCCTTCTCCCTCAGGAACGGCGCGACCTGGGAGTTCTCGGTCTCCTGGCCGATACCGGACCTGAAGGTCCCGATCAAACCGCAGGATATCCATGCCGTTGCCGCGGTCTATGACACTCTGGACACGACATCAGCAGCTTCAGCTTCGGATGGCAATATGAAAGCTGGATCCCCGAGATGCCTCCAGTCCGCAACCTCTGACTCCACGGCCTATGACAGGGAGAACGATCCACCTGTCATCACGGATGTGAAGCTGTCGGAGGATAACATCGTCACGGTCACCTTCAGCGACGCTGGCGGCATAGCGAATGCAGTGCTCTTCTACAACACCGGGTCGATCAACTCCACGGATTGGGAGTTTGTACCGCTTCAGCTCGTCGGAGAGGAGATATGCGACGAACAGGGCGTGTGTTACGCCTACTCGGACCCGACAGGGAGCGTCAAATTGGAGCCTTTCGATGGGCAGCTCTTTGCCCAGGTCCTTGCCAACGATGACCAGATGGCACAGTCAAGATCAGCTTTATTCACGCTTGGGGAGGCCTCCTCATCCAATAAGGACAAGGGTTCTTCCGGACTTGGTGGATTGGAGGGTTCGGGGCTGCTCATAGTGGGCTTGATCGTGATCGTCGGTGGTGTTGTCCTCTTCCTGATATCGAGGAAGAAACAGGGGAGCATCTTCAAGTTCTTCGGGTACAAGGGAACCCTTTCGGTACTTATCTTCATAGGTCTGATCGTAACGTTCATCGGGGGAGCCGGAATGCTCACCAAAGAGGTAACGACGGTACCCGAATTCGAGGTTACTGATACCAGCGGGAGCGTCCATACTCCAGGGACCTACGAGGGAAAGGTGCTTGTGATCGACATCATGTTCACGACCTGTTCCATCTGCAACGACGAGATGCCGGATTACGTCGAGTTAGTGAAAAGCATCAAGAACGAGCATGGTAACGATGTGTTCTTCCTTTCCGTGTCGGTGGATAAAAAGGACACCAGCGAGATGATGGACCAGTTCCAGGACAGGTTCGGTGCGGACTGGCCGATAGCCAAAGATACCTCCTTCATCGAGAAGTTCGACGCACTGGAGGTTCCAAAGAAGGTTGTTGTGGCCCCAAACGGCGATATCGTGTATCAACATAAGGGATATACTGACGGTGATGAGCTCAAGGAGGCTGTCAGAGATGCGAAAGAGGGCACCTACAAGACCAGTGCGATCTCGCAGTCGGGAGGAAGCTTGATAGCCATAGGTCTCGTGGCCTCCGTCTTCGGTGTCATGACCTTCTTCTCACCCTGCTCCTTCCCCATGCTCCCTGGCTATTTCACCTATTACATCACCAACCAGGCAAAGCAGATAGGAGGTAAGAAGAAAAATCCATTGACCGGTGGGGTCCTTGCGGCCACCGGTATCGTCTCATTCTTTGTGCTGATCGGTATTCTTGTTGCGATCTTTGGAGTGGCCGTTCAAAGTCTACTTAGGTATCTGATGCCCGTCATTGGTGCCATACTGCTTGCATTCGGCATCCTTACCCTCCTTGGTAAGGACCTGTTCCTGGAAAGGTTCATGGACCTTGTAAAGTACCCGTTCCAACGTATCTCGACGGCCATCAAGGGAAATAGGCAGACGGGATCTTCCGGAAGCGGTGGGCTGTTCGCTTACGGTTTCGGATACGGAGCGGCGGCTTCCAGTTGTATGGCCCCGGTATTCTTGGGGGTCATCTTCCTCGGATTTGCCTCCGGTGGTCTCCTCGGTGCGCTCGTTGTGTTCGGGCTTTATGCGATCAGCATAGGTTCCATGATGATAATATTCTCCTACATAGCTGCGACCGGGGGAAAGGGAATACAGAAGCTCATTTCATCAACTGAAATGATCAAGAGGATCTCCGGTCTGTTGCTGATGTTCGCGGGAGCCTTCGTTCTATGGTATTACTTCTTCGGCTCCAGTATACTGGGAAGCTTCCTGAGTTTCTGACCTCTCACAACGAGACCTGACCGGAAGTGGACTTGACCTCCAACTGTTCAGGCGCTATCTGCACTGATCCGTGAGGTGGGACATCTCATGGAAGCTCGGGGGGCGGTCCAAGTCCCAAAGGGGCGACCTCATGCTGTTTTGTGATCTGCGCAGGTTGACCTTCCGATGCTACCGCTGCATCTTCATCTGCGGCTTCTTCCTCACCGGACTCCCACGAGACCTGACCCCGCAGCGGTTGATCGCTGACCTGCGACGTTCGTAGTGGGGCCGGAGTGGGTTCAGGGGGGCGCTGCTGGATACCAGTATAAGGCCCTTGTGATACTGTCTGCCCGGAATATGTCTGTGGTGGTCTCGCGTAGGGTCTGTCAAAATCAGGGATCGTGAGGTCCACATCGTTCTCTGTCGGGATAACGGGGGTCCTATCGACCTTCTTACCGGTGGTCTTGTTCAGTACCAACAGTACAAGGATGACGAGGATCACCACGATAATGATGCTTCCCACCGCGATACCGACCATGAGACCTATGTTCATGTCCGCCCCGGTTCCCGGATCCTGGTCGTCATCGTCCGCGTCGTCATCGTCAGTTTCAGGAGGATACCATGGGAGATCAATGGTAAAGGGGCCGAGCAAAGCTTCGGTTGTGAGGTGTCTGGAAGAGGAATCCATGGCAACGATCCTCAGCATGTAGCTGCCGTCCTCGAGCGAGGTGACGTTCCATATGAAGGTCTTCTCCGTGATGTCCGACCCGAGCAAACTCCATTCGCTGCTTCCCACGCTCTTCATGTAGATCGCAAATGTCAGGTTATCCCCATCCGGGTCAGACCCGGACCACAGGAGGTCAATATTGAAGACCTTGGTGAGGTTTGCGATCCCCGTTTCGTCATCGATCGTTCCGTTAAAGCCCTTCTCCGGATAGAGCCAATTGACCTCGGGAGCATCTGGTGCATTGTAATAGAACGGTCCGTATTCCAGCTGACCGGACAGCTTCTGGGGGCTGTCGTCGATGGCAGTGACCCTGAGCTTGTACCTGCCCTCGTCGAAGGTTCTGAGGTCGAGATCGTAGGAGGTCTCGGTTATCCCTTCGACGATCAACGTCCAGTTATCCTCCTTGGCGGGGGTGGATTCGATCCTGAACGTCAGAGAATCATCAGCGTCCGCATCCTTAACATCCCATGTT
This sequence comes from Thermoplasmatota archaeon, assembly GCA_016928095.1. Taxonomy (GTDB): domain Archaea; phylum Thermoplasmatota; class Penumbrarchaeia; order Penumbrarchaeales; family Penumbrarchaeaceae; genus JAFGLL01. The sequence goes on along the minus strand of JAFGLL010000065.1, from coordinate 24,495 downwards.
AGTGTAAAGATATCCTCTCTGAAATCATCCGCGTCTGAAGGACCCTCGATGGGTGATATGAACTCCGGGGTATCAGGATCATAGACACGGAACCTCCTCTCGGTGTAACTGCTTAGACCCCTCGAATCCGTCACGGTGAAGCGCAGTATGTACTCCCCGTCCCCCAGAAGGTCCGATGTATCGAAGGTCTTGTTCTTCATGGCTGGATCGAGGTTGTCGTGGAAGATCGTCTTCCACAGATCGCCTCCCGTTATCTTGACCGAGAAGTTTCCCATCATACTGCTGATCATTCCCCATGCCTGGTCCTCCTGGTCCTTTATCTTCCAGCCGACCTCCAGTGTCCCAGTGACCACCTGGTCCGTTACGGGAGACACTATCCAGGCCTCGGGGGGTTCATTGTTGTAGATCTCAAAGACCTCCGTCACGACCTCTGTGACCATATCATCTTGGTCCTTCAGCTGAACCTTTAGCATGTATGTGGGAAGATCCGTGAAAAGGAGGGTGTTCAGCTTGAATAGACCAGTGTTGGGCACGAAATCCGATCCGGTTATCTGATTGTAGGTCATGATCTCCCAGGTGATCCCGAGGTCAGGGGATATGGAGACGTTCACGAGCAGGTCATTGATCGGGTCCTCGTCATCGGAAGAATTCCATTTCACATCGACCAGACCGGACAGGGATGCACCACCAAGGTTCGTGACCAGCTCTATGACCGGCAGGTCCGGATTGTTGACGGTCAGTTTGTAATAATTACCTGAGATGACGCGGTTGCCATCCGTATCCTCTGCAACTATCCTGAACCAGTATTTGCTATCTTTGACCGTGGTCGTGTCCAACGTATATTTGCCGGTGTTGGGGATATCATTGACCAGCGGTTCCCATTGCCTGCCTGGTATGGCGTATTCGAGGTCGATATCGAGCAAGGTCCCATCCTGGGGATCGCTGGCGGTGAAATATAGGTCAAGGTCTCCCTTCACCTTGTTCACATCTATTCCTGAGTAAGTGCTCTCCTGGTCCAGTATTACCATCGGATGATCGGCCTGAAGAGTGTCGAAAAGCCTGGAGAACGTCTTCCGGTGGGTATGCCTCAATGTGGCCCCTCTGTCATCGTTCTGCAGGTCCTCGACAACTACCGCATATAGGACCCAGTTACCCCGGGGTAATGCATCGATGACCTCGAAGCTGACATTGAACGACATCTGGTCTTCGCTTACAGAGGCTGAACCCTGGATGATCACGTACGGATCGTATACAGAAAGCCTGTCTATGGCATTGCCATATGCACTGACGAGCATCGGGCTGTTGACGGACGAATCACCTCCCGCTCTTCCTTGCACACCATCGAAGATCACTGTGGGGGTGGCAGTGACATTGTAATTATCGAACCTCTTCCCCGATGCTCCTGTCTCGTAGGGGTCGTTACCCGGTTGAAGTGCCCTGTGGTATTCGATGAGGGAGAATTCGTTCTCCCCCCTCTCCTGCATGACAGTGTCAAGGGACTCCTCGGAACTCGGACAGTAGAAGCAGTCGGTTGCGGTGAAAAGCTCCACAAGGGGGCGGCGTGTGGTACCGGAAGAATACTGGTTGGAATCGACCGGGAACATGTAGGAATTGGCGACCTCCATGTAATTATAGAGCCTGTCGTTGTTGTTGATGTCCGGACCCGGATACTGGTCCAGGTTCTGAACGAAGACAACGAGCCAAAGGTCCTCCGGCTTCCAATCCAAGTTCATGGTGAAGGTTTCGCCGAGAAAATGCTTGGTTGCCCTTGAGGGCTGGTCCGGAGACGCGGACATCTCGTTATCGGTCCCTGAAAGGACCAATAATGAAGATGCTAAAAGAAGAAGGGTCAATGACAATACTGCTAAACGGCCTTCTGGGTCCGTCATGGGAACACCTCTATTCGGAAAGATCCTTCCGATGTGCCCCTATCATCGACTGGATTATTAAAGATTGGTCATCATGCAGGGACCCTGCCCAGACCGGCGATATCTCATCAATGAGCTTCATGACCCCCTTCACATCGGTCAATGAGTACAGCCTGTTGCGAAATTCCCGTTTCCCACAAAAATTCCTGAGATACCAACCGAAATGCGGCCTGAACTCGATGACCCCTCTCTCCTCACCATACCACTCAACGGAGCTGGCAAGATGCTCTTTCAACAGGAACAGGTGATGATGGAGTTGAACCCTCGTCCTGGGGTACCTATCTTCCCATGACCCTCCTGTCAACGCGGCCATCGCCCTCCTGATCCACGTAGGGTCTCCGAGAAGACCACGGGCGACCATCACCGCCTTCGCGCCTCTTCCCAGATAATCCATGATATCTTCGGGGGACCTGACGTCACCGGATGCTATCAGAGGGACATCGGTCCATGAGGACATCCTGTCGATCAGCTCCCTGTCAGCTTTCCCGGAAAACTGCTGGACCATGGTCCTGGGATGCATTGCCAGATAGGATATTCCCATGCCCTGAAGGTCCGAGACGAGAGCTTTCAATGACCGTTCCTCCAGATGATGGAACCCCATCCTCATCTTGATACCCACCGGCACCTTGACGGCGTCAAGTATGGAGCCGACGCATTTCAAGAGGTTCTCAGGGTCCTTTAAAAGGGCGCTCCCGGCACCTGTGCGGTAGACCTTCCTCTTCGGGCACCCAGCGTTGAGATCGATCATATGATGTCCGAACCTCTCCATCTCCGAGGCAGCATGTGCAAGATAACCTGGGTCGGAACCGAAGATCTGAGCGCAGGACATTCCCTCGTCAGGCAACCAGGAGAAAAGCCTGTTCGTCCTGCCAGCTTCCTCGAACACCGCTCTTGCGGATATCATCTCGGTGAATGATAGGGGACAGCCGATCCGATGGAGTATCATCCGGTATGGTGGGTCAAGACCTCCTGCCATGGGACCTGCAATTATCGGGTGGTCCACCGTCAGTGTGGTCTGACCTCTCTTGATCGTCCAGGGTCCAGGACTTGGATGGGTAAAAGACATCTACCGGATATTCAGGAACTTATTATATAACCGCGTCCGTGTTCCTTTCGTCAATGGATGAACAGGAAAGCGCGGCCCCGGGGAAGCTTTTCAATCGGTCCAATTCAAAGATATGGATAGTGGTCGCTATGGCAGCCGTTTCCACCGCTGCCATCCTCATCAAACTCTCGGGGAGCCACCCGCTCTCGATCGCGGCTTGGAGGCTGCTGATAGCCGATACGGTACTGCTCCCATTCTTCATCTGGACCATCCGTATTGAAAGGTTCTCCATAGGAAGGAAGAGGTTCTTCCAGCTAGGTCTAGTAGGCCTTGCCCTTGCGCTCCATTTCGCCATGTGGATCTGGTCGTTCCAGATGACGAAGGTCTCGAGCTCCGTGGTCCTCGTTACAACGCATCCGTTGTTCGTGGCAATGATATCGGTATCCCTGTTCAAGGAAAAATTGAAAATGAAAGCGGTCCTTGGAATGACCATAGCACTGGTGGGCTCCTTCCTCCTTATCGCAGGTGACCTCACCATATCGTTCGAGACCCTTACTGGGAACCTTCTGGCACTTGGAGGGGCCGTGATGGCCGGTATCTACATTCTTGCAGGTTCCCGCTTCAGGAAGGACATATCGCTACCGTCATACGCCTTCATCGTTTATCTCTGGGCTGCTCTTTTCCTTCTGATAGCCATACTTGTTGGCGGAGTTCGGTTCCTTTCCGATTCCCCCACCGAATACCTCATACTGATCGGTCTGGCGGTCGGACCCATGCTTGCAGGACACACCATTTATAACTGGGCGTTGAGATTCGTTTCCCCGACATTCGTTTCCGTATCGCTCCTCGGCGAACCTGTGGGATCGACATTGCTTGCCATGTTACTGCTCGCTGAGATGCCCGGGACAGGAGCGATGATAGGCGGTCCGGTCGTTCTATTTGGCATCTTTCTTGTTGCCAGGAACTCATAGAAGACCATTTCGCCACAACAATCTTAATTAGACCGCGGTCGAATAGGGGTGGCATGAAGAGACAGCATATGATCGCCTTTGCTATTATTGTGGTGATCATTCTGTTGGTTGCCGGCATAATTGTATTTTCCAGGGATCGGGAAAAGGGCAAAGAAAAGCCTGAGGGCAGGACCGAAGCCGAATGGACCACCCTCATGTGGCTTGATGGCGAGGGTGACCTCGGGGAGTGGAACATGATGCTGTGCAACCTTCATTTCCTGGAGATGGTCCAAGATAACGACCTTGTGAACGTGGTGATCGTCATAGACAAGGAGCTTGAAGGCGATACACGCCTCCTGGAGCTCGAACAGGGAGGGTCCATAGAGCTCAACCTCACTGACATCGACCCTTCATGGTCCCACAATGAACTGAACATGGGCGATGGCGAGCAGCTCCTGAAATTCCTTGAATGGGGTGCTGATAACTACCCTGCAAGGAAATACAATGTTCACCTCTCCGACCATGGTGGTGGGTGGAGGGGAATATGTTGGGATGTCCTTTCGAACGACCACCTGGACCTTCCGGAGCTTGGAGACACCATGGAAGCCTTCGGGGAGCATATCGGAGGGAACGTGGACATACTATCGACCGAAGCGTGCCTTGTTGGTATGGTGGAGTTCGCCTTTGAGCTTCGGGGATCCTGCGATTATTTCATCGGCGGATCGACATATGGCTGGGGGGCGGAAGCAGAACCCGAGAACGATGTATGGGAGCCAGGCAACTGGCAGTATGATGCCTGCTGGGGAGAGCTCTCGAAGGCGCCGAAGATGAGCGCAGAGCAGTTCGCGCTGGTGATGGGGGATGCCTTCATGCCTTACGGCCCATGGAGGGCTGCTCCGTTCATCCCGAAGAAGGGATACTCCGACGTTTTCGGAATATTCAACCTGTCCCATGTCGGACCTCTTGTTGAAGCCTTGGACGCCCTCTCCATCGAATTGAGGGGCAAGATGACAGGTTTAGGCCAGACCGTGAACCAGGCACTGTTCGTCAATACCGTCCTGGGTCATCCGGAGTACCAGGCACCCGAACTATATACTGAATACTTCTCCCAACAGATGGACTGGATAGGATACGGGGCAGTTTACACGAACTATGACGTCTATGATCTTGCCTACCAGCTATCAAAGGTCAGTGCCGGAACGTTGATGTCCTCGCATGCGCAGGAGATCATGGATGCGGTGGAGGAGCTGATAATGCTCTACCGGAACACGCTCGAGGATGGGGGGCACCCGGATGCACACGGCGTGTCGATATACATACCTTACAGGTCATCGGAATACAATCCCGCATATGAGGACACACAATTCGCAAAGGATACCGGATGGGACGAGTTCCTGCAGTCCGTTCATTGGGTATGATGCGGTCTTTGAACTATCAACCATCTATCGCCTTTTGGCTCTTTTCAATATCGACAGCAACATTATAGGCCTTCATGATGTGCGATAACAGCTCATCCAGCTGTTCCTTCTTGCTGGAAAGGGACCGCTCCCTTCTTTGAAGCTCCTTTTCCCTGCTTCCGAACTGGTTGATCATGGCGACCTGCTTGTCGATGGCCTTCTCCCTTGCCGCAAGCTCCGCTTCCCTCTTCTTCAGCTCCAATTCGATCTTCGAAAGCTTATCCCGCTCGGCCTGCATCTCGCCAAGTTTCTTTTCAAGGTAATGCCTGACCTGTCCGTAATACTCCTCCACCTGTTTGGAATATTCCACCCAGACCTTCTCCCTGTCCTCGATGGAGGCTTCCTTCCCCCAGTCCTCCGCCTCATCGAAACTCTCCCTGATCCCCTTGTTCTTCAGTATGGCATAGGCCTCGTTCACGAGCTTCATCTGGTCCAGTGCCTTCAGGTTATCCCCGACCTTGTCGGGATGCAGCTTCATCGCCAGGTGCTTGTAGGTCTTCCTGATCTCCTGGGGGGTGGCATCCTGCTTCACCCCCAGGACCTCGTAGGGATCAAGGTCCATGTGATCATCACCGGCATGTCATTGACGAATTCATTATTATAGGGTGTCGGCAAGGATCCCCACCCGGGCGATGGAGCGTTCCGGTCAATTTGTGATCGATAGTCACCCCCAAGATTTCTCCGAGATATGTAAGTATTTCTTCGAATTATAAATATATTTCCTTAAAATTTTTCGAATACCGAAAATTTCCTTCGAAAAGCGGTAATATTAAATATCACTTGTGCTTCACACATCCCCATGAACAATGTGAAACAGGACCTTGATGCAAAGATCCTGAAGCTCCTCAAGGAGGACGCAAGGCGGTCCAACGTTCTCATTGCGAGGGAGCTTGGTGTTTCCGAAGGTATGGTCCGCCAGCGGATCGGAAGGATGAGGGAGGACGGAACCATCAGGAAGTTCACCATAGAGACCTCCTCAAGGGGTTTGAAGGCGATAATCGAGATAAATATAGAGGTCAACGTCCACACCACCCTTATCGCGCAGAGGATCAGGTCCCTGCCCGGAGTGGAGAAGGTCTACGAGGCCTCCGGAATCACGGATATAATCGCATTCCTCGACGTTGACGATACGGCGATGTTGAACGATACGATAGAGGCCATAAGGGCTCTCGGCCCTATCACGAATACAAGGACCAAACTGGTCCTCGGAGAGCTCTAGCTGGAAGGGAAGAAGAGGATGATACAGATCCTGGACTCCACTCTCAGAGAGGGGGAGCAGACACCCGGTGTCACCTTCACACTGAAGGAAAAGCTGGAGATCGCGCACCTTCTGGACGATTTCGGTGTTGACTTCATCGAGGCCGGGCACCCTGCCGTCTCCAAGGATGTCAGATGTGCAGTGAAGACGATCGCCAACGAAGGTCTGAACGCCAGTATACTGGCCCACAGCCGCGCCATGAGGAGCGACATCGACATGGCACTGGATTGTGATGTAGAGTGGATAGGGCTCTTCATAAGCGTTCTGGAGGATAGATTGAAACTGCATTTCAAGAAGGACCTCGACCAGGTCTGCTGCATCGTCGAGGATGCGGTGCAATACGCAAAGGACCATGGTCTGAAGGTAAGATATACACCGGAGGACACGATCCGGTCGCATTTCGAGAGCGTCGTGAAGGTCTCGAAGGTGGCCCTCAACGCTGGTGCGGACAGGATAAGCGTCGCGGATACGGTCGGAGCTGCGACACCTGGCAGGATCGGGACCTTGATAAGGAACCTCATCGACCGCACGGGAGCGGAAGTGAACGTCCACTGCCACAACGATATCGGGCTGGCTCTTGCGAATTCGCTTGCGGCCTACGAGAACGGTGCGATCCTCGTGGACGTCTGCGTCAACGGTCTTGGAGAAAGAGCCGGCATTACAAGCCTGGCGGAGCTCGTGATGGCCTTGAAGGTCCATTACGGGGTGGACAACGGGTGGAAACTGGACATGCTCCCCGCTCTTTCCGACAGGGTGGAAGAGCTGTCCGGCCTCCGTGTCGCTTCCAATGCTCCAATCGTAGGAGAGAATGCTTTCGCGCACAACGCGGGTCTCCATGTATCAGCTGCGCTACTAAAACCATCGTTCTATGAGATCTTCTCGGCCGAGACGGTGGGAAGGACTAGAAGGTTCGAGCTCGACAAGCTGTCGGGCAGGGACCTTGTCGGTGATGTGCTCACAAGGGGAGGCATATCCCTGAACGAATGCCAGATGTCCGATCTAATGGTAAGGATCAAATCCAGGGAGAAAGGGAACTTCACCGAAGAAGAGATTCTGGGAAGCGCCATGGGATCGCTGGAAGGTCAGTGATATACGGATGATCTCGAATATTTCATAAAAAAATCATGAAAAAAGGAGGAAATGAAATGAACAACGAATGTCCGATGTGCGGATGCGTGCTTTGCTATACGAACGTGGAGCTCAACGAGCTCCTCCCCTGCCCCGATTGCGGAAGTGATCTCGAGGTAAGGTCCCTGGACCCGTTCACCCTCGAAATGGCCCCGCTCGAGAGAGAGGACTGGGGCGAATAAGGAGGATGGACCGGTTGAACCTTGCCATGGGGTACACCCTCATAAGAAGGGATGAGAAATTACTGCTGGACGCTGCGGAAAGGAAGGGGATGAAACTGGAACCGCTGAGGATCCAGGACCTGGCCATCCAGCTTGGCGGGAACGGTTTCGAGCTGGACGGACTTCTGGAAAGGGGCATGAGCCAGTTCCAGTCGTTCTACGTTCTCAGGATGATGGAGGAGAGAGGGACATACACCCTCAACAGTTCCGAGGTCCTAGGTAGATGCGGGGACAAGGCCCTGACAACGGAGACACTCTTTCGTAAGGGCATCCCTTCCCCAAGAACCTCCATAGCTTTCGATACGGAGAACGCGATCAAGGAGATGGAGAGGATGGGGTTCCCGGTAGTTGTCAAGCCGGTAATCGGCTCGTGGGGGCGCCTCCTGGCGAAGATCAACGACAGGGAAGCGGCCGAGGCGATACTCGAGCACAAGGAGGTCCTGGGCGGCTTTCAGCATACCGTCATATACATCCAGGAATACATTGAGAAACACGGCCGGGACATCAGGGCATTTGTTATAGGCCCTGAAACGATCTGTGCAATATACCGTGATTCACACCACTGGATAACGAACACGGCCAGGGGAGGGAAGGCAAGTAACTGTCCCGTGACCGATGAACTGAACGAGATATGTGTCAAGACTGCAAATGCGGTTGGAGGCGGTGTAATAGCCATAGACCTGTTCGAGACAGAGAACGGGTATCTCGTGAACGAAGCGAACCATACCATGGAATTCAAGAACAGTATCGAGCCGACAGGTGTGGACATACCCGGAAGGATCCTCGACCACTTCATTGAGAACGTGAGGCGGTAGGCTATGAATACCGTATCGATCATAGGAGGTTCCGGTTACGTAGGTGGGGAGGTAGCAAGGCTCGTGCTGATGAGGGACGATCTCGAGCTTGTTCAGGTGACCTCTTCCAGCACGCTAGGGGAGCATGTCCACTCAGCTCACCCGAACCTCCGAGGGAGGACCGATCTTCGTTTCACCTCACCCGATGAGCTGAAGGATGTGGACTTCATTTTCTCTGCCCTCCCTCACGGTACCTCCGACAGCAAGATGAAAGACCTGCTCTCCCATGCCGAGCATGTCATAGACACTTCCGCTGATTTCAGACTCAATGACCCCGAGGTGTACAGGAAATGGTACGGACATGATCACGCTTCCCCGGAACTTATGGAAAGCTTTCCCTACGGTCTCCCCGAACTTCACAGGAGTGAGATACGGGAGAAAGGAAGGGCTGCAGCTCCCGGATGTGTTGCCACCTCGACCATACTCGGCCTGTTTCCCTTCAGGGAGATCGCCCAGAGGGTCCTGGTGGACTCCAAGATAGGCTCCTCGGCTGCAGGTAAGACGGTCTCGGATTCCTCGCATCACCCCGAAAGGAGCGGTGTGATACGCCCCTATGCTCCGGTTGACCACAGGCACAGAGCGGAGATCCTTCAGGAGACCGGTGTGGACGTTATGATGACAGTCCATGCCGTGGAGATGGTCAGGGGTATATCCACTACTATCCACATCGAGATCGGGGAAAAGTTGACCGAAAAGGACGTATGGGGGTACCTTCGCTCGACCTATGGAAAGGAGCCCTTTATAAGGGTCATAAGGTCCCAGAAGGGTATCTTCAGATATCCCGAGCCTAAGTTGATAGCCGGTTCCAACTACTGCGACCTCGGTTTCGAGCTCGATCCGAACAGCAACAGACTTGTTGTCTTCTCGGCCATCGACAACCTGATGAAGGGGGCCGCAGGAAGTGCGATGCAGTGCATGAACGTGATCATGGGATGCGACGAGACAAAGGGTCTCGAGTTCACGGGGCTGCATCCTATCTGAGGTGGGCAATATGATCGTTGTCAAGATCGGTGGTGCGGTCGGAACAGACCTTTCGAACCTTGTGGAGGACCTGCAGGGGAGAGAGGATGTCATTCTGGTCCACGGGGGTTCCGACGAGATGAACAGGTTATCGGAACAGCTTGGAAAACCTCCGAGGTTCGTGACCTCGCCCTCGGGACATACCAGCAGGGTCACTGACGAGGACACGTTGGATATTCTGAGGATGACATATTCGGGCTCTGTGAACAAGAGGCTCGTCCAGATGCTCAGGTCAAGGAACATGAACGCCCTCGGTCTCACAGGTATCGACGGGGGTCTCCTGAAGGGGAGGAGAAAGGAAGCAATAAGGTACATCGAGGACGGAAGGATCAAGATCCTGAGGGGGGACCACACCGGGACCGTCGAAAAGGTCAACGTGGAGCTACTCGAAACCTTGCTCGGATCAGGATACCTCCCGGTAATAACCATACCAATAGAGGCCGAAGACGGGGGGGCTCTTAACGCGGATGCCGACAGGGTCGCAGCATCGATAGCGGCAGCCGTCAAGGCGGATGAACTGATCCTGCTTACCAACAAACCGGGACTTCTGAAGGATGTTGAGGACCCCTCCTCTCTGGTCACTTCTGTCAAGAAGAACACCATCGATGAGGCAATGAACATTGCCCAGGGACGCATGAAGAAGAAGATCCTGGCAGCGCAGGAAGCCCTCCATGGCGGTGTGGTCCGGGTCATCATCTCCAATGCAAATACCGACAGACCGCTGACACGCGCATTGGAAGGGGAGGGGACACATATATGCTGAGCGAGGAGCAGCTCGAATCCGGAGCCGTGACAAAAAGGGGTATAGAGATCGTCCGCGGGGACGGTTCCCGTATCTGGGACTCCAACGGGAAGGAATATATCGACATGGGGGCCAGCTACGGCGTTTGCAATGTCGGGCACTGCAACCCTTACGTCATCGAGGCCGTCCAGAAGCAGCTTTCAGAACTCATCTACGTCTCCTCGAGCTATGACAACCCGGCGAGGAGGGAGCTGATGGAAAGGCTGATCGAGATATCGCCATCCGGGATGGCAAGGGTGTTCCTCTGCAACTCCGGGACGGAGGCGGTGGAAACAGCCCTGAAGTTCACCTTGAAGCATACGGGCAGAACCAAGGTGGTCGCCGCAAAAAGGGCTTTCCATGGAAGGACACTTGGTTCTCTGTCCATGACGTTCAACCCCTCACACAGGGAGGGGGTCTCGGACAAGCTGTTCCCTGTCGATTTCGTAACCTTCGGGAATGCCGGGGAATTGAACGATATCGTGACAGAGGAGACGGCTGCGGTCGTCCTTGAACCTATTCAAGGAGAGGGTGGTGTCCACCTCCCGCCCGAAGGGTATTTCAAAGAGGCAAGGAGAATATGCGACGAGAAGGGCGCACTCCTCATCGTGGATGAGGTCCAGGCGGGAATGTGCAGGACCGGAAAGATATTCGCCATTCAGCATTATGAGGTGACACCTGATATCATCTGTATCGGTAAATCCATTGCCGGCGGTCTCCCGATGGGTGCTGCCATCCTCCACGATAAGCTGGGACCGATGCCAAAAGGCTCCCATGGCTCAACGTTCGGCGGGAACCCGCTCGTCTGCGCGGCGGCCAACGGTGCGTTGAGATATATGATCGATCATGACCTCTCAGGCAGGTCCGAGACACTTGGAAAGAGGTTCCTGGAAGGTCTCAGGGGTATCGGATCGATGCAGGTCAGAGAGGTTCGGGGTATGGGCCTCATGATCGGCGTCGAGCTCAAGACGAGGTCAGGGCCCTACCTCTCCGCTCTTCTCGAAAAGGGTATAGCGGCCATCCCGACCGGCAGTACCGTTATTCGCTTCCTGCCACCTCTGGTGGTACCAGGGGAAGAGATAGACATGACCGTCAAGACCTTCGCGGAGGTCCTCGATGGATGAGGATATCGAGCTTCTAAAGGACCTTGTATCGACCCCTTCGGTGACCGGGAATACAAAAGAAGCAGCCCAACTGATCAAAAGCTGGTGCATTTCCCATGGAATGGATGCGGAGGTGACCGACGGCGCGGTCACAGTGAATCCTTGTGGGGAGGAGCTTCTCCTGCTGGGGCATTTCGACACTGTCCCCGGAGGGATACCCTTGAGGATCGAGAACGGCGAACTCTGGGGCAGGGGGTCGGTCGATGCGAAGGGGCCCCTCTGTGCAGCTCTCAATGCACTTAAGGGCCTCCCCGAACTTCGCGACCGTGTATCGCTCGTCGGGGTCCCTGACGAGGAGGGGAGCTCGGAAACCGCCTACAGGCTTCGCAGAACAATGAAGGAAAGGCCGTGCATTATCCTGGAGCCAAGTGGTTGGGACGGGATAACGATCTCCTATAACGGAAGGCTCCTGGTCGAGATCGAGGTGACGACGCCACCCAGTCACTCCGGTCATGATATCCCGTTCTCCACGGAGGTCGCGTTGGATATCCTTGACAGGATCAGAATTACCTCCAAAGCGCGGCTTTTAGAGGTCCATGGCGATATAACGAGGACCAGATTGAAGCTCGATATAAGATATCCTCCGGATGAGAGACCGGTCCTACCCCAGGGAACCGAGACGGTCAGCATACGGACCCTTGAGGATGTCAAACCTTACAGGTCCGACAAGTTCTCCTGGTTGGTCCGCTCCTTTGTGAAGGCCATAAGAGCTTCAGGAGGAGATCCCGTCTTCAAGAGAAAGACCGGAACTGCAGACATGAACGTTCTTGGAGAGGTTTGGAGCACCCCCATCATTGCATTCGGTCCAGGTAACGGTGGATTGGACCATACGGACGAGGAGCGGATCTCTCTTGATGAATACAGGAAGGGAATAGAGGTCCTGAGAACGGCGATCCGTGATATTCTGAGCTGATGTATGTTCAGGCAATGCTCATCCTTCTTTCTCTGAGCTTGATAACGAGTATGACCGATCCGATAGACAATAATGCGACCAATAGTGCGATGATGATAGGTGTCAAGTAAGGAACCGATGAGAAAATGGACCCCTTCTCCTTGGTGGTTACCTTGAAGGTGTAAAGTATGGCGTCCTGACCTCCGTGCTCGACATCCTGGGCTGCCAGGGTCACCGTATGATCGCCTTCCGGTCCCGATGGCTGTTCGAAGGAAAGCTCCACCGCCATTATCTGTTTGGCGGGAATATCAAGGTGGTCCCTGTCCATCCTGGTCTCCATAATTTCGCTGTCCGCAGAGGACATGAGGGAGACCGAGGCATCACATGTACCTCTGTTCTCGATCTCTATCACATATGTTCCGGTCTCGCCGATCTCGATCGTGCTGTTGTACCTTTCGGTTCTGAACAGAAGGAAGACATATGGAAGAACCTCCACATACACGCTCTCGGTCTCCGTTGTGCCTCCCTGTGTACCGGGAGAGTATTCCCACATCCCGGATATCCTCACATCCCTTGAGCTGTCCGGGGTACTTTCCATCGGGACCAGAAGGGTGATCGTGAAATCTCTTGAAACGGTCGCCCTCGAAAAAACCAGATCGGGTGGCTCCGAGGTGAACCAACCTCCAGCATCCACGAAGATATGGACGACGCAGTAAACGCCCGATGGTGTATAAGGTGGCATATCGCAGAGAACGTTGCCGAGGATGGTCACCAGACCGTCCTGTCCGGGTTGGACGTTCGCCTGGTATCTTCCTGGAGTTATCTGGATGTCGATCTCGGGCTCAGCGTACACAGGTCCAAGGACTTCCCCATTTCTCTCCCCCGAGACCTCATTGAAGATCGGCAAGACCGTTAACAACAGCAATGAGAGAGATACAGATATAGAAGCGGTCCAGTACCCACTGCCCCTCATGGTCATCCCGGGTCAACATGGCCCTTGAGAGTATAATAAATGATCGGTGAAAGGGGGAAGAGAAGGGGTCAAAGATGCTCCCTCGCAATATATCTTCCGTATCTTGGTCAGGTCAGATCTCGAGATCGATACCGAGCTTGTCGGCAAGCTCCTTGTAGCGGTTCCTTATTGTGACCTCCGTCACCCCGGCGACATCGGCGACCTCTCTCTGGGTCCTCCTCTCGTTGGTCATGATGGAGGCGATATATATCGCAGCGGCCGCCATACCCGTGGGACCCCTTCCGGAGGTTATCTCCATCTCGTCGGCCTTCTTCAGGATCTCCATGGTCTTGGTCTGTGTCTCTCCGGAAAGTTTCAGCTCCGAGCAGAACCTTGATATGTAGTCCTGGGGCGATGTGGGCATGAGCCTCATATCCAGCTCCCGGGTCATGAAGCGGTAGGTCCTTCCGATCTCCTTCCTTCCTACCCTGGAAGCGGATGCGATCTCATCAAGTGTCCTCGGGACGTTGCACTGCCTGCATGCGGCATAGATCGAGGATGCAACGACACCCTCTATGGAGCGTCCCCTGATGAGGTTCTTATTCACAGCATTCCGGTATATCCGGGCGGCGGTCTCCCTTACGTTCCTGGGAAGCCCTATCCCTGCTGCCATCCTGTCCAGTTCAGACAGGGCGAATGCCAGGTTCCTCTCCGTTGCGTTGGAGACCCTTATCCTCCTCTGCCATTTTCTGAGCCTGTACATCTGTGCCCTGTTCCGGGTGGGGATGGATTTTCCGTATGAATCCTTGTTCTTCCATCCGATCTCGGTGGAGAGACCCTTGTCGTGGATCGTCAACGTCATCGGTGCCCCGGTCCTTGCCCTTTGTTCGGTCTGGACCGAGTCGAAGGCTCTCCATTCGGGCCCCATATCTATCTGAAGATCGTTTATTACGACACCGCAGTCACCGCAAACGAGCTCTCCCCTCTCGTAATCACGGATTATATGTTCGCTCCCGCACTCGGGGCATTTCGTGGTCTCCTCGATCTGAACCCTGTCCCGGTTCTCGCGCCTCTTGCGCCTGTCGGGGGAATTATCATCTTGCTCCATCTGATTTTCCTCCTCATTTTGAACCCGAATCGGTGTCGGGTCATTACTTATAAAATTTTCTTTTCGTTGAGATACGTTTTACTATATAAATGTTTCGAAACCGTTAATATGGGATGTTCCATAAGATAATATTCGCACTCTGGACATCGCATTCAAATTGAAAAAAACCATAAATTTTCATATCATATCACGATCGGTCCATCCCCTCTGTTACCATGTTCCTTCTACCTGCAGGTCCTCCATGTTTTGTTATATATCCTTTTGCTGCATGTCCGCAGAATTGAAATAAGCGTCCATCCCTCACCCTCTCAGTGATAAAATGGTAGTACAGGTAAGGGCCAGTCATATACTCGTGAATTCGAAGGCAGAAGCGGACAAGCTGTCTGGCAGATTGAAGGCCGGGACCAGATTCGAGGACCTGGCCAGAAAACACTCTAAATGCCCCTCCGGAAAAAAAGGAGGGGACCTTGGGTTCTTCGGCAAGGGCCAGATGGTAAAACCCTTCGAGGAGGTCGCTTTCTCGCTCAAGATCGGCCAGGTCTCAGAACCCGTGAAGACCCAGTTCGGATATCATCTCATACTGGTGACCGGTCAAAAGTAAGGTAACCTGGACCGCTCCTCAATACAACTTGTGTACTACATGCTTTAAATAGGCTGTCCGTAGATTTGATCGCAATGAGCAAAACGTCGATCCCTGCCGTCATGCTATTATTGGCCGTTCTTGTCTTTGCATCTCTCTTATCAGCAGGGACCGAAGGTCAGAATACCCCAACCAGGGATGCCAGTACCCTGGAGATCCTCCCGGACCCAGAGGATGAGATATCGCCCACTGGAAGTCCGGTGAAGTATGGCTCACCGGGTTCTGATGTTTACTTTACAATATGGGTGAAGAACGACCATTCCATGGAACAGAGGGTCGTCCTGACCATAGTGGATGGTCCGGATTGGTTGATCTCCGCCACAGGCTCTGTCAATGTGCCTTCCAACTCATCATTATCGGCCAGAGTGATCGCGACCATCCCCGATTCCATACTTGCTCCCGATGATAGTTACCCTATTTTGGTCGAAGGGACCGGGAACATCACCGGGGACACGGATTCCCTTTTGCTCATAATCAAGCTCGATATCACCATCGATCATGAACTTGTCCTCACACCATACAATGCCGAGACCTGGAACTTCAATGTCTACCCTGGCGAGAGGACCTTTGTCGATATCATGTTAAAAAACCTTGGCAATATGAAGGCCAGATATGAAATGAGGATCAAGGAGCATCCCTCGGAATGGGATACCCAGTTCCGGGAGGGGGATGAGGTCCTTGAATTCCAGCTTGACCACGGAGAGACCGGTTCGGAATATCGAACCAGGATAATGGTCAATGTTCCGGCCTCATCCACACCAGGAGAGATAATGGAGATCACTGCGATATCCACATCCATCGATTCCGAGGAGTTTTCCTACGGTAAGGCCTCCGATTCCGTTCTCCTGCAATTCGAGGTGGTGAAGGGGGCCACTGTGACCATCTCACCGGTGGACACCCTTGTCAAAGGTGGGTCCTATGTCGACGTGAACTACCTGGTCCACCATTCCGGTGTCGTAGATTCGGTGATCGAATTCGCACCGAGTGTGTACAAGGACGGGATAATGCATAACGGTTGGGAGTTCCTGATCGCTCCAGCAGATACCTTGCTTATCAAGATCGGTGAAACGAAGGAGGTTCGGGTCCGTGCAATTGTCCCTGAAGGATCGTTCGGTTATTTCGAAATGAGGATGGACGCCATTTCCTCGAGCTCTGATGTCATACCCGGCCAATCCGCCATCTATATCACACCAAGGTCCGAGATAACGTTATCAGACCTCGTGGGAGGCCCTTTCGATCTTGGAGAGGAGATCGTCCTTCGGTCGATCGTGTCCAATGACGGAGATCTGACGACCAGCGGTCTGGTGATGGTCTCAGGTGTCCCCTCAGGATACTCCTTGAAGATCGAGCCTGCCGTCGACCTGTCGCTGGCCTCCGGGGAAGAATTGACATTGACCATTAGGATAAACTCTATAGCGGAATTGTCCAACGATCCGTTCAATGTGACCTTGTCCATCCATGCGCCCGTGGATGATGGCACCGGTCAGTGGGCATCCGTTGCGGAGACCTCGAGAAGGATCGATTTCCGGGACCTTCCGAACCTGGAGGTCAGGAATATCTTTCTCTCCAATGATATTATCCAGGAGGGAGAGGAGATATTCGTGAACGTGACCGTAGCGAATATCGGGAACATCCCTACCGACAATGTGCAGGTCCTGATATACGAGATCGCCTGGCAGTACTCGAACAAGTTGATCTCCAACAGATCGACCTGCCTTGGCCCGGGGGATGTGGAGACAATATCCTTCCTGTGGAATGCCAAGGTCTATACAAAGTCCATCAGGGCGATCGTGAGAACACCCGAAGGCGTGGAGGACATGGACCTTCTTGACAATGAAAAAAAGGTGGATGTGTATGTCGAGCGCATCGACCGCGAACCTCCGGAGAGCAGCGAGGAGAACAGATACCTGACATCGGAGACCGCGGCCGCAGGAGGACTGGGACTCGGGATCCTTGGAGCGGTCCTCGTGTTCTTCGGATATCAGGACCTTGTACGTTACCCGTTCTTCATCGCATTGACACCATTGTACAGTAAATTGAGGCCAGAGCATCTCCTGAACAACAGGCTCCGAAAGAGGATCTACGTATATGTCCAGAACCATCCCGGCGAGCATTTTCGCTCGATACTCACACACCTTGACCTTACCAACGGAACCCTTGCACACCATTTGTACACCCTTGAGAAAGAGGATCTAGTCCGCTCTCAGAGGGATGGCCTTTACCGCAGGTTCTATCCTGCTGGATATCAGATAGACCCCGATCAGATAAGCCTGACTGACATCCAGCAGAGGATCATAGATATTATAAAAGAAAGACCGGGTCTATCCCAGAAGGACATATCCCTGGCACTGGGACTTTCCAATTCCACAGTGAACTACAATATCAAATCCATGAAGGAGAAAGGCCTCATCGAGGTCAAGAAGGATGGAAAGAACACGAGGATCCTGATCGCTTCCGAAGGGAATTCCTGATCATTTCACCTGCCGGCGACCTCATGATGGAAACCATGTTCTTCAAGTCCTTTCAGGATCGACGTCAGATATTTTAGGTCCGTGAAAAGCAGGATGTCCAGTTCCATGGTAGGGGCAGGCGCCGGTTTGTACCGGATGATGTCGATACCGTCATTTACCTTCAGAAGGCCTTCCCTGTCGATGAGTTCGACGTTCTGCAGTACGTTCCTCTTGCCCTCCCCCACCTTTTCGAAGAGGTGAAAAACATACGGTTCCAGGATAAGACCCTGCTCCTGTGCTGTCAGTCTCTTGAAGACCAACCTTTGCTTGTTATGTATCTTTTCCATCAGGCTCTTGGCGATATCACGGGTCTGGGGATTGTTGTGGTTGATCTTGGCCCTTCCCCTTTTTATGGTCTCGATGGTCTCGTTGAAAAGACCCTTGTCCACCTGGAAATTATACAGAAGGTCAACACCTACCGGACCGATGCTCTCTTCCTTGAGATGAGGGTCCACGAACCTCCCCATATGGGCATACATCGCAATAGCGGCACATCTGATGGTCTGATTGATCACATCACCAACGGCCTTCAGATACCTCATCTTGGAGAGAACGATCCCCTGTTTCGTGACCTCTACGACCATTGCCACAGGGAACTCGAAACCGTTGAGAAGGGCATCTTCGAGCGGATACTCCTTGAGCATCAATTACCTCCTGCCAAGAATATCAAATTTATTGAGCTAGAGCGGTATGATAGATAAGCCCTTCGCTGTCTGGATACTTTCACTTTCGGATACCTGTTGCTCTATAATATATCCTAGGGAATTGAGTTAAAAACGGTTAGCCGTCACTTATAATGGGGAGTCACTCCTTTTGAGAAGGGTATTGATTTTTGACACCACCCTGCGCGATGGGGAGCAGGCGCCAGGGATGCACCTCACCCCGGAGCAAAAGCTCAGGATAGCCAAGGCACTGGAAAAGGCAGGAGTGGACATCATAGAGGCGGGTTTCCCGATAAACAGCCCTTCCGAAAGGGGATCAGTAAGCATGATCGCAAGAGAGATCGAGAGGTCGGAAGTGTCCGCCCTATGCAGACCGATCCCGTCGGAAATAGACCTCTGCGAGGAAGTGCTTTCAAAAGCATCACGGTCCAGGCTTCATCTTTGGATCGCCACCTCGCCGATCCACATGAAGTACAAATTGAACATGACCCCTGCCAAGGTCATGGATAAGGCAATTTGCGCCATCAGGTATGCTTCAGGGAAGTTCGACACTATCCAGTTCAGCTCCGAAGATGCAACAAGGTCCCATCTGGATTTCCTTGGTAAGATCATGAGAGAGGCTGTGAGGGCCGGAGCGGACATCGTCAATCTGGCAGATACTGTGGGATGCGCCCTTCCGGAGCATATCGCATTGATGGTCAAAGAGATAAGGAGATCCGTGAAGGACCGTGTTCCGGTAGGGATACACTGCCACAACGACCTTGGACTTGCCACATCCAATACCTTATCCGCGATAAAAGCTGGGGCGAGGCAGGTGGACCTGACCGTCACCGGTGTGGGAGAACGGTCAGGCAATACCTCTCTCGAGCAGGTCGTGGTCGCTCTCATGTTCCACCAGAAGCACTTCAGGGTCGAAACGAACATGGATATGCAGGAATTGGGGAACATTTGCGATGTGGTCATCCGCGAGATGGGTATCAGGACCGGGCAGTCCCAACCCCTGATAGGGGAGAATTCCTTCAGACATGAATCGGGTATCCATGTCCATGGCATGCTCAACAATCCGCTTACATACGAGCTCGTCGATCCCAGTCATATCGGGCTGACCGGTGGGACTATCGTTATCGGCAAGCATACAGGAAAAGCAGCGGTGAGACATCTCCTTGAGAAGAACGGTGTCTATCTGTCCGAGGACGATCTGACGAAACTCACCGAGCTTGTTAAAGAGAAGACGGTCGTTTCGGGCCCCCTCGAGAACGAAAAGGACCTTCTGGATTTCGCGGTGGAATACGGTTTCGATGTGAAGAACAAGGAGGGAAGGCCTCTTGCCTGATGATATCGGACCCTCTCTCGGATTGAATATCCTCAAAGACCACATGGTGGAGGGCGAAATTGTTCCGGGATCCTTCTCGGTCTTCTCTCCGGACCTTATAATGGGACACGATGTCACTTCTCCCCCGGCAGTATCCAGGATTAATGAGGCCGGGCTTCCGTTCCTCAGAGGGGCCGAACATACCGCTATCTACCTGGACCATTTCACTCCACCCAAGGACCGAAGGAGTGCCGAAGCCTGTCGGTCCCTGAGGGAGTTCCACGATCGATACAACATCGCATCCCTCATAGACTGGGGGGAGGGGATCTGTCATGTTCATCTTTTCGAAGGGGACAGGATCCTCCCTGGACAGCTCATAGCAGGCGCTGACAGCCATATCACCACCGGTGGTGCTCTCGGAGCTCTCTGCTGTTCTGTCGGCAGCACCGACCTTGCAGTGGCCATGGCATCGAACGAGTTCTGGCTGGAGGTCCCGAGACCTCTGGGAGTGGTGTTCAACGGAACCCCTGACGTCTGGTGTGAGGGTAAGGACCTGGCCCTCAGAATGGTCAGGCAGCTCGGGGACGGAGGAGGAAGGGGTAAGATCCTGGAGATCGATGGGCAGATACTCAGATGGATGGGGCTTGACAGCCGGTTCACCATCACCAATATGGCTGCGGAGACCTCATGCACATCCGCGATAATGGCACTGGATTTCCCCGATAAGGGGCCGCTATCACCGGATTGGGACTATAACGTTTTAGAGATGGATATCGAGGATATGGGTCCTCAGATATCTCTGCCAGGGTCCCCTGTCAACGTTGAAAATGTCGAGGATGTCACCGGCAGGGCGGTGGACCAGGTTTTCATCGGTTCCTGTACCAACGGGAGGCTGGATGATATTCGGATCACCGCCCAGATACTTAAAGGCAGGATGGTCCATCCACAGGTACGGATGCTGGTGATACCTGGTTCGAGGCATGTTTACTCTGCCGCGGACAAGGCCGGATACCTCAAGACCATAATAGATGCAGGTGGTGTGATCTCCATGCCGACATGCGGTCCCTGTGCCGGAGGTTTCCTCGGGATCCTGTCCGATGGAGAGGTGACCGTTGCCACCTCCAATAGGAATTTCACAGGGCGCATGGGTGAGCCGACAAGCAAGGTTTACCTATCGGGAGCAGCTGTGGCCGCCACCTGTGCCATCACGGGTGTCATCTCCCATCCGGAGGAGGTGAAACGATGAACTTGCTCGCTTCCGGAAGGATATGGAAACTGCCTGATGACGTTGACACCGACCAGCTGGCTCCTACACCATATCTGACACTTGAACCCTCCGAATATGCCAAACACTGCCTGGAGAACCTCAGAGAAGATCTTCCAAAACGTGTTAAAAGCGGTGATGTAATAGTCGCGGGAGAGGATTTTGGTAAGGGTTCATCACGAGAACACGCTGCGATCGCCCTCAAGGAACTGGGCATCAAGGTTGTGGTGGCGCAGTCAATTGCACCGTTGATGAAAAGGAACCTCTTCAATCTTGGTATCCCTGCATGGGAGGACCAGGAAATTCCACGGATATGCGAGGATGGGGACAAGGTCGAGGTTTCGTTGGGCAGTTTCAAGAACATAACGAAAAAGCACATCTTCGTGATCTCCGACCTTCCGGATTTCATGTTGAGGATACTGGAAAAGGGTGGACTTTTCGAATTGATATTGGAAAATGGAGGGATATCCAAGATGTCAAGACCCCTGGAGGAAATGAACGATGTAAGGGAGGTGGGTAGAACGAGGATCTATCCAGCGTATGAAAAATATGTGGAAGTCGTTATCGATCGGTTGGAAAAAGGAGAGGTGCTTTGCGGGCCTTTTGACACCACATACGGCCTCTTTGCGAGCATCAAGAGGCCGGAAGCGGTCAAGAGGATCTACGAGCTAAAAAGACGCAGTGATAATATGCCGCTCACGATGATAGTCCCCCGTGAGAGGTTCGAAGATTATGCCGAGATCCCCGATCGAGTGAAGAATATCCTGTTCACAGAGCTCAGGGGACCTATCTCCATAATCCTACCGAAGAGACCGGATCGGGTCCCGGACTATGTGACATCCGGTCTCAAGACCGTCTCCCTGGCCGATGGAGAGAACTCGTTCATGAAGCGTATAATGGAGAGGATTGAGATATGCGGAACATCCGCGAACATTTCCGGTAAACCACCTCCATCCACACTGAACAGCGCATTGAAGCAGATCGGGTCCGAGCTCTCACTGGCCGTGGACGGTGGACCGTCCCTTTACAGAATAGGTCATACAGTGATCGACCTTGCGTCGGACCCTCCGAAGCTCATCAGGGCAGGACCTTACCATACAAAGAAACTGATACAGCTCTTCCCGGAACTGATCGCAGATGAAGAAGGACTTTCGGACGAGCTTGTTAAAGGACATTCCATAATCGACCTGTCCCCTGAAGTGGAGATAAAGGCATCTGGCAAAGGGGATTGATCCCTTGGAGCTTATTTCCTGGAACGTGAACGGGATCAGAGCCGTGCATCGAAAGGGATCGCTTGGATGGCTACGCAAGATGGACCCGGATATATTCTGCATGCAGGAAACAAAGGCCAGCATGGAACAGTTCCCCCCTGATATCCTGGACCTATGGGATCTTTGGAAATTCTTCTCCTCGGCGGAGAGGAAAGGATATTCGGGTGTGTCCACCTTCACAAGGATCGAACCTCTTAAGGTCGAATACGGTCTGGGGGATCCAAGGTTCGATACCGAAGGAAGGACGCTGATCACCCATTTTTCCGACTTCATCCTGTTCAATATCTATTTTCCCAACGGAAAGAGGGACCAAGAGAGGCTCAAGTTCAAGATGGATTTCTACGAGGCTTTCCTGAACAAGGCCGAAGCATACAGGAGGTCCGGAAAGAACATCATCGTTTGCGGGGATGTTAACACTGCCCACAAAGAGATCGACCTTGCCAGGCCGAAGGAGAATTCGGATGTCTCCGGTTTCCTTCCCATCGAGAGGGACTGGATCACTCGGTTCCTTGAAACCGGTTATCTTGATACGTTCAGGGAGTTCCACGAGGAAGGTGAGCAGTACACCTGGTGGGACTATGTCACGAAGGCAAGGGAGAGAAATGTCGGATGGAGGATCGATTATTTCTTCATCAACAGGGAATTCAGGCCACGGCTAGTGGATGCGTTCATCCTGCAGGACGTTCCGGGATCGGACCACTGTCCCGTGGGCATCAGGTTATCCTGACCACTTCCTTATGAAGTAATACCCCTGTACATCGTGCCATATATAGTGTGATTCGACCATTATGAGCGTTTGAAGGCATGCCCTTTATAAAATTATTTTTTCAAGGAATGGTAAAAGCAACATAATGAGTATATAACCTGAGCCACTCATATCTGATGGTTTTAAATATATCCTGCAGTTGCTCACCCTTGTAGAAAAGGGACCAATGAAGCATGAAGCAAGTTCAAGGGTCCGCACCTGTTTTTTCCTTGAACAAGGAGGTTAGACCTTGTCAGCTATATCGTTATCAGCCATGACCAAGATTATAAAAAGCACGGACCACAATATACGCATCGGGATGCAGACCAAATATGAGCTCAGGTCCTGCGTGGAGAATTATGCCACCAGGATCTCCGAGCTAGCTCTCAACACTGCGAGAAATGCGAACAGGAACACGGTCCTCCCACAGGACATCATAGCTGCCAGGGAGCAGTTGATGATCGGCGTCAAGTTCCATCAGAACCAGACCTCCAAGTGAGAGAAGGTATTAGAATGGATAATAAAAGCGACAATATGGAAAGCGGTTCCCAGAAGATCGAGGAGTTCCTCGGAGAAATGGGAGCCAATATGAACGAGATCAACAGGGTGAAGAGACGCTATCCGATGAAGGCCACAAGGTATTATCTTTCTCTGATAAGGGAGAAAGATGATGCGATATGGAAGCAATGCGTTCCCGATATAGAGGAGATCCAGGACACATTGAACGTGGAGGATCCTCTCAAAGAGGAGGAGCATACTCCTGTCCCTTACCTTGTGCATAAATATCCAGACAGGGTCCTTCTCCTGACAAGCTCGAAATGTGCCATGTATTGCAGGTTCTGCACACGTAAGAGAAAGGTCGGCAGGATACAGCAGATCCCGATGGACGACATAATGAAGGCCATCGGTTACATAGAGGATCACCCGGAGGTCCGCGATGTCATCGTCTCAGGCGGGGACCCCTTGATGAGGACGGAAAAGGAGCTGGAGATCATACTATCCAGTCTCAGAGCGATCCCACATGTGGAGATAATCAGGATAGGGACCAGGATGCCCTGTGTCAATCCGGTGAGGGTAACCAAGAGATTGGCATCCATGATAGCAAAGTACCATCCAGTCTTCATGAACATACATTTCAACCATCCTTCGGAGATCACGAAAGAGGCGAAGGAAGCCTGCACCTTACTCTCGGATGCAGGGATACCTTTAGGTTGTCAGACCGTTCTCCTGAAAGGTGTCAACGATAGTCCCGATGTCATGAAGAAACTGATGAGGGAGCTTCTGAAGATCCGGGTAAGGCCTTATTACATCTACCAGTGCGATCTCGTCAAGGG
>JAFGLL010000064.1 GCA_016928095.1 Thermoplasmatota archaeon | reverse complement strand
GAACTCAGGTCAACTGCACCCCAAGCAGCTAGGATGGTCCAAGCTACCCTACGGCCCCGTTCGAGTGTTGAAGGTGAACAATATTACAACTATAAATCTTGTCATGGCCAATCGAATGGGGCCAGCTTGGTCTTTACGGCCTTGACAGAACCCGGGAGGGTGGGGAGAAAACCTTGATCCCGACATTTCGGGGAAATGTCGGTAGGATGAGTACAAGCTACCCAACGGCCCCATTCGTATGAATATTGGTTCATGTGAAGGGCATGACCTCGTCGATCAGCTCGACATGGGTAATAAGCATCCTGCGGCAGCAGTAGCGTTCAAGTTTGAGATCATCAAGGACCTTCTCCGCCGATTCTCCGGCCTCCGTCCTTCGCGCATATTCTTCATAGAGATGCCCGATGACCCTGCCGCACGTGAAACATCTTACCGGAATTATCATCCATACCGCCTGCCGAAGTGGAGCAACCCTATATTCATTTGATTTATAAAACTTGCCCAAGACGGAGAACGATGACAAATTATTACTAGTTGACCTCTATAGCTTCATCCAGGTGACATGATGAAGGTCAGTTTTGCAGGCGGTGTGGACCATGTTGGAAGTCTGGGAATGATAGCGGAGTCGGGGGACACCAGGCTATTGTTCGATTACGGCTTGACACCGGCAAAGCCTCCCAGATATCCGATGAAGGTCCCGCATGTGGATTCCCTTTTCATCACCCACTCCCATCTGGACCATGTCGGGATGTCCCCCTGGTTAAGCGGCGAATACGGCTCCACCATATGGGGGACAGAGGTCACACTGGAGGTTTCGGTGGTCCTCCTTCAGGATAGCCTGAAGATCGCCAGGATAGAGAACTTTCCGATCCCCTTCGATATCAGCGATGTTCGAAGGTTCACCGAGGAATCCACGATCCTTCGTTACGGGGAGCGTCCTTTCGTGGGCCCGTTCACGATCAGGACGATGGATGCGGGTCACATCCCGGGCTCCACGATGTACAGGATAGACGACGGAGGCAACGATGTGGTGTTCACCGGCGATATAAACACCGTCGACACAAGACTGCTCAAAGGTGCATCACCTCCGAAATGCCACACCCTCGTGATGGAGTCCACATACGCCGGAAGGTCCCATCCTCCAAGGAAGGAGGTGGAGAAAAGTTTCCTGGCCAAGGTGGAGGAGGTTCTGGATAGGGGGGGCAAGGTGATCATACCGGCCTTTGCTGTGGGAAGGACGCAGGAGATCGTCCAGGTGCTGAACAGGATAGATGAGGACAAATGGCTAGATGGTATGGGGAGGCGGGTAGCCCAGATATACCTGAGGCATGGTGAGTTCATCGACAGTCCCGGCGCCCTGAAAAAAGCCCTTGACGGTTTCTCCTTCGTAAGGACCCCCTACCAGAGGGAAAAAGCGGCGGATGCCCCGATAGTGGTGACAACCTCCGGGATGCTGGATGGAGGTCCGGTCCTGGAGTATATCAGGAGGCACAAGGACGACCGGAAGACAGCGATACTGTTGACAGGATATCAGGTGGAGGACACCAACGGCAGGATGCTCATGGAGACCGGCTCCCTGGACCTGCAGGGAGAGATCGAGCCGGTGAAATGCGAGGTCTGTCATTTCGATTTCTCCGCACATCCGGACCATAAGGGCCTGGTGTCGTTCGCGGAACGCGCCCAGCCTGACGAGGTCATACTGGTACACGGTGACAACCGCGAGAAGCTGGCGGAGGATATCCGGTCCTTTGCCAAGGTGCATACGCCCTGCCTGCAGGATACCTTCGAATATTGAATGGACCTCTCATACTCCCAACGCATGTGATTTGGACCTAACACAATGTTTAAATAAGTCCGATTTTGTTGGCTCGATATCAAGTCCAGGAGATGCTGTGATGCGGTTCCTTTTCAGGGCATATATCATTCCTTTTGCGGTAATATCGTTGCTGCTCCTATCATCGATGACGACATGGAGCAGCGCCGTCGAGAACCCTCCGGATGAAGCGATGACCAGATCGGGAGAGAGGTCGGCCGATGGGGATTCCTGGACCATGTACAAGGGCGACCTTGGACGGACCGGTTACAGTCCGTCCCCCATCCCCTTGAAGCATGGGACCAAACCTCTCTGGCAGGTCTTGATACCAGCGTTAAAACAGACAAATGCCCCCGTTGTTCTGAACAACACGGTTTATGTAGGCTCCGGCGACGGGAACATGAGAGGGTATGATATCGATACGGGGGAATTGATATGGCAGGTGAAGGCATCCAACAAGCATCTATCGACCCAGGCTACCATAGATTCGGATGTCATTTACTTCGGGGCCGATGACGGTCACGTGTACGGTTTTGATATCCTGACCCGGACCAAGGTGTTCGATGTGAACATCAATACCTCGGCGATCTTCGCATCTCCCACCATCGCAGAAGGCATGCTGTTCATCGGGACGCTGGGGCGGAACCTGATGAACTCCAGCTTCTACGGGGTAGATATCTCGACCCAGGAGATCTCCTGGTACCATGACATAGGAGATGCTCTCAACATATACGGTTTCTCCGGGACCGCCGCCTATGACAACGGGAGGGTGTATATCGGCGACGGAAAAGGTATCATGTACTGTTTCGATCCCGACGGTTTCCTGGACGGGAACGATGGGCCTTATACGATGGAAGAGAACGACACTGCAGGATATCCCGACATGATATGGCAGTTCAACGCGTCCTCCTCCATAATCGGGAGCCCGGTCATCGCCGAGGGCAGGGTCTATTTCGGGAACGATATCGGCGACTTCTTCGCCCTGGACCTCTCCGATGGTTCGCTTGCATGGAAAAGGAGGATAGGGGCCGGAGAACCCCCAAGCATCCAGGCATCAGCCTCATATCTGGACGGAACTCTGTATGTGGCAGCCCAGAGGGTCTACGGACCTTACGACCAGAGCAAGGGGGGCTCCATACATGCGGTCGATCCCGCTACCGGTTCCCAGAAGTGGAGGTTCAATGTCACGGGACAGATGCTGAAATCATCACCGGTCATACTGGATGGGGCTTTGATATTCGCTGCGGGTTCCGGGAACACCTCCGTATTCTGCATATCAACGGAGGATGAACACATCGCCGACGAGGACCGTGTATTATGGTATTTCAACACCAGGGCTCCGATCTGGTCTCCCGCCGCCGTTGCGGATGGGAGGGTGTTCATCTGCAGGCCGGACAGTTCCGGGGGTAACGGCCATCTTTATGTCCTGGGTTCTCCCGAACCGAAGGTCAAGGAGGTAAGTATCTCCGACGGGTCGCCCTTCATCGGAGAGTTGGTGGAGGTGAACGCTCTTATAGAGAACAATGCAACGGTGGATGTCAGTATCGATATACAGTTCAAGGCTTCATCGTTCGATTTCCAGGAACAGGTCCTGATAGGGATGCTCGAAGGCGTGGTGATCGAAGCTTTCGAAACAAGGAGCCTATCTGTGGAATGGACCGTGGAACCGGGTTATGACATGGTGGTGGCGTTCATAACGGACACGACCCCGGCGGACGAGGACAAGTCCAATAATTTCGGTACCATAGATATCTTCTACAACCGGATGCTTTCCGATGGATGGCTGTCGGCGGGCAGCGGTCCGGGCAGGACCGGCAGCTCGGGAACAAGGCTTGATAGCAACCGCACCTACTGGATAACGTCCCTTGATGGAGCGTGGAAGGGCTCCCCGGAGGACGTCTGGTATGGCGGATCATCGGGTAACGGGACCATCTCCGCCGCCGGCGGGCATGTCTACATGACCGGACCGGACGGTTCTCTCATCTGTATGGGTGCGAACCCGGGAGTGGGGGGGAGCCCGGAGATCCTATGGTCATATCATAATTCTTCCGTGGACCTCTTGGGTAGACCTTTGCTCTTGATAGAGAGCAGCATGTCCCTGGCCGGTTCGAATAAGGTTTTCGTCATCGGTGATGACGGTGCCCTGTGGGCTTTCGACTGGGCCGGTTTCATGGACGGGAACAACGACGGACCTTACTTGATGGAGGTGGACAAGGGGAGCAGTGCCGGTGATGTGATCTGGAGGACACCCATTCCCGCTTCCCAGGCCGGGGCAATGTTCATCAGCGGAGGGAACATACTCGTACCGCTTTCCAACGGTGATCTTGCCGCTTTCGACGACGATACCGGCGACCTTCTGTGGACAATACCGACCGGTTCCCATGAGCCTTACGCTGCCGATCTCCTGTCGGTCTTCATGTTCAGCGGATCGATACTGAACGTCCTGGACCCCCACACGGGCGTTGTATCGGCAGGATACGATCTTGGAGCCATCATGGATGGACACGAGGCAAGGTCCGTCTCCTACTGGGACGGATATCTACTGGTGTCCTTCAACGATACGGTGGCACTCCTTGACGCCTATCCGGACGACAATGGTGACGGATCGGTCGACCTAGATGATGAGGACCTTGGAGAGGAGGATAACGGAACCGGTTTCGATCTGATCTGGAAGGCTGGAATGGGTGAACCCGTGATATCCCCTCCGACCCCTTCTGAGCAGGGGGGTGCCGTGGCTGTCGTCACGCCTTCATCTATGGAGTTCCTCCTTCTCGAGAACGGGACGCGATCCACGGCCTTCCCGCTTCCGGACGTTGCCGCGAGCAGGGCCATATCCGCTGGCGATTCGTTCTATCTGGTCACAGGGTCGGGTCCGTGGACGCTGAGGGCTTACTCTCCATTCGTCCAGGGTGTGTATGCACCGACCTGGACCCATGATATTGAATCGATGCCGAGAGGCGAGGGAGCCATAATGGGGGACAATCTGTTCCTGAGTACGAGCGATGGTATGGTGGAAGCGATAGGGGCGGACAACAACGCACCGGTTGCAAAGATAACATCACCCACGGACGGCATATTGCTGTTCCCGGAGGAGATGGTCGAACTGGATGCATCCGGGTCATACGATCCGGAGGAGGACCCGATGATCTACGCCTGGTACCTTGAGGACGACCAGGAACCGATCTACATCGGGGAGCTTCCGGTGGTGACCTTGAGCCTGCAGGGAATGGGTAGTTCGAAGCTGGTCCTGCGTGTGTTCGATGACATGAAGGCCGTGGGCGAGGATAGTATTAATGTCACCATACTCAAGAGGATAACCTATCCGGACCACAAGGACTTCCTCAACGATATCTACATCCACATGTCCTTCGGTATCTCGGAACCCTCGGGAGCCTACATCATCAATTCCACCGTCCCGGAGGATCAACCAGCCGTACCGGGAGCGGTTTTCGTTGCCAGTATAACCTTCACCCCCCTTCCGAAATATGCACAATACAGGTTCGAATGGGCAAACGTGTCGCTGGGTTACTTCGGAAGGGAGTTTCCCATAGGGATGCATCAGGAGAAGTTGAGGTTGTATCACTTCGATCAGTCCTTGTCTATATGGGTCCAGGCACCCAGTTCCGGGGTCGACCTGGAGAATAGCCAGGTATGGGGAAATTTCTCCGACCTTTCTGAAGGTATGTACGCCCTGGGGATCCTCGACAACTCGATCCCGGAACTGAGACACATAAAGGATCTGCAGGTGTTCAAACCGACGGGTTCATCGAGATACACCTTCACCGCCGAGTTCCGCGACTCCGACGGCGATATCCCGGTCTCCTTCAGGCTGGTCGTGGATAACCAGACGGAGCATCGGCTCGAGGTCGATGGTGTCCTAGGAAGCACCACCAGGTTCACCTATTTTTCAGCTGAAGATGTGCAGCTTACGGCCCAGACCCATTCATACTATTTCGAGGTGGATGACGGTTTCTTCATCGTCAGGTCGCCCTATTACAAGGTCATTGTCGACAACAATCCGCCCCAAGCGGTCATAATATGGCAGGCGGGCCTTGTCACGGTGAGGGAGACGGTCCAATTCTCGGCGGAGGGAACGACCGATATCGACATGGACGTTCTCAGCTATGATTGGGATTTCGACCATGTAGGAGAGGTCTTCGACAGGGACGCGGTCGGGAAGATAGTGAGCCACGAGTTCTATTCCCCGGGTGTTTACAATGTGACCCTGCGGGTCTCCGACGGTAAGGATGAGGTGTACAAGACGATAATAGTCACCGTCATCGAGGAGGAGGGATCCCCACCCAGCACGCTGTGGTGGATACTGGCCCTGGTGACGATCATGGCGATACTCATCGTGGCAGTGGTGGCATTCCTTGTCCTCTCGAAGAAGGGCCGGGAGGAGCAGGACGAGGTGAAGAAGCTCGCAAGTGAGACCTGGAGCTGCCCCGAATGCGGCAAGAAGATATCCAGGGCGGTCGAGGAATGTCCGGTGTGCGGATACGAGTATGACCCACTGGACTTCGACGAGGAAATGGATGAGATGTAATTTGGGAGAGCCAAACCACCCCACATTGGAACGGTTCCACAGGAGCCAAGCTATAAATATAGGGACCCCAATCGGCGTCAACCCGCAGGTGTTGAACATGGGAAACATCAGGCCGACCTTCATAAAGAGGACCGCGATCGAGATACTCAAGAGGTATCCCGAGCATTTCAGCGACGACTTCGAACACAACAAGGAGTCGGTCAACAGGATCGCGGAGATATCTTCCATTTCTCTTCGGAACAAGGTTGCTGGCTATATAACAAGGTACAGACAGGTCCTTGCCAAGAGGGTCTGATACTTTCGGACACCCCCCCTCCTTCTCTATAATAACCCCAACCAGATAGCTCACTGATGTATGAGGCTGGGCCTGCGTTGGCCTTCACCGCATGCATCCCTGATCGAAGGGCGGGGTTTGTTATCCCCTTTTCCCCGTCCACTTCTTTTGTTCACTTCTTGAGCGATGATTATTTCTAATTCCACCATTATTATTGAGCATGCCCTCCCCGATGCCCGATGCTGACGGTTACAGGATACCAAGAGAGGAGGTCGTGATAACCGCGGTGAGGGGCATCCTCAACGAGGCCATGACCATACGTTCACAGACATTGTTCCACCGTCTCATTATGGCAAGGTTGAAGGAGATGGGCCTGGACCGGTTCAAGCTCTCGCCCCGGAGATTGAGGCGGATATCCGCGAAGATGGAGGAGGTCTATCTCGTGATCCACTGCAGGGAGGGGGCACGGAGGTCGAGGAGGACGAGATGTCCCGTTTGCGGCACCGGCATGCAGGACATCAAGAACTCGACGCTGTACGGTTGGACGGTCTCGACCGGCAAGTTCTGTCCGGTCTGTCATTACTGGACCGGGACCAGAGAGCGGATACCCACCAGATACGTTTTCACCATAGAAAAGGAAAAATATCAAGATGATGCCATCAATGGAAGGGAGCCTTGATGACCGAGGAACAGTTCCTGAGGGCAATGGAGAGAGGTGACGTCCAGGAGGCCAGGAGGATACTGGCCACCATCAAGGACAGTATCCCCCGAACCCGGGTCCTATACTTCGAGGGGATGGTCCACGACTGTCTGGGAGAGCCGGAGGAGGCTCTGAAGAAGTTCAACATGGCCCTCGTCCTGCACCTTTCGGACCCCCCTATATGGCTGGCGAAGGCCAGGGTCCTTCTGGACCTTGGAAAGCTTGAAATGGCCCGAAGGTCCGTTGACAGGGCTTGCAGGCTGGCCCCCGGAAATCCCTACGCCCATCTTCTCCATGCGGAGATCCTCTACAAGATGAAGGAGTACCGCGGGGCGACGGAACAGATCGATGATGCAATGGACCTGGCTCCCGATGACCCGGAGGTCCTGACCCTGAAGGGAATACTGGTCTCGATCAAGGACGAGGATTATCTGAAAGCGCTGAGTTTCTTCGATCGGGCCCTGACCTCCGACGAGAACCACTCACCGGCATGGACCAACCGGGGGGTGGTCCTTCGGAGGATAGGCGACAGGGATGGGGCCATTTACTCGTTCCACAAGGCACTGACTCTGGACGCTGGTGACCACAACGCTAGGGAGATGCTGAAGAACATAGGTGCGGACGAGTACATCGTCCCCGCCAGGGTCGAAAGGTCTGACAACCGTCTCTCGAAAAGGACAAGGCATATGATCGACGAGGCTCCCAGAGGTCATGAGAGGAAGAAGACCGGCGACGGTCCCGACGAGCCGGAACCCGGGGACGAACAGACGGTTAAAGAGGAAGATCGACCCGGATCCCGGGAGTATTCGGAGGAGGAGCCCCCCGGAGAAGAAGAGGCCGAAGGGAGAGGAGCGGACCAGGATATCATGAGGCCGGAGGACGAGCTTGACGGAGAGAGCACGGGGGGGGAAGATGCCTACGATGACCTGGACGAGATGGAGGAGGAGGTCGATGAGTTCGAGGAAGATGAGGGCCAGGCCCCGGCAGCCGAAGCTCCTCCCGAAGGAGTAGCAGTGACCCCAGAGAAAAAGAGAAAGCTCCACAAGCTCGATCTTGACTGCCCCAGGTGCGGTGCTTCCTTCAAGGTGACCGTGAGTGGAGCGACGAAGTTCAGCTGCCCTTCATGCGGGCTCTCTGGACAGATCGAGTAGTCATCCTCTGTATTCCAGGCCAACCAGATCGGCAATGGCTAGCATTATTCTGTCGGTGACCTCCCTGAGCGCCTCCCTGTTTTCCGCCTGTCCCGAGAACTCCTGGAAACTCATAGGTTTCCCGAACTTCACGGTCACTATCTTCCTGATATCGGGTTTGTGCTTTCCCTTTGGCATCAACAGATGCGTCCCCCATACACCCACAGGTATGACGGGAGCCCCCGACCAGAGAGCGATCTTGGCCACGCCCACCTTCCCCTTCATGAGGTAGAAGCCGTCCCCTCTTGTCCCTTCGGGATATATTATGACATTGTGCCCCTTCATGAGGTATTCGACCCCCTTTTTAAGGGAATCATCGCTACCGTCCTTACCCCTGTCAACGGGTATTGCTTCGAACCTCTTTGCCATGATCCTGAAATAGAGCTTCCCCTGGAACCAGTGCTTCCTGTCAGCGAAGAAATGGGTCTTCCGTCTGGTGGACATAAGTATGGCTGGCATCGTGACGAACTCGTCGAGATGTGAATTGTGGTTGACAGCGAAGATGCAGGGGATATCCCTGGTCATGTTCTCCCTTCCGGCCTCCTCTTTGATAAGGAAGTGCCTGATAAGCGGCAGCATGACTATCCTCTCGGGTAGTAGATAGACGAAAGGCCGCATCTTCCGGTTATCATCCAGACCGTTATTAAATTTTCTTTATGCCGGACTTCCATCCACCTAGCTTCATATGCATTTTCTTGACCGTTCTACGACGGGGGTACCGATACCACGTAACATTGTATCTCGTGCCGTGAGCTGCTGTATCCTTTTTATACCGGGAGAGATATCTAATACGCAGGGGGGCCTCGCGGATCGCGGGTCCCGGGGATCCGAAAACGAGGTGTTGTTCATGGGAAATACGTTCAAGATAGCTGGAGTGATAGCCTTGGTGGTCGGTCTGGTCCTTGGAGGGATCGGGGCCTATCTGATGTTCTACTACGTGCCCAAGCAGGAGGAGGATGCCGAATTCCCCGTGGATTTCGACGATCATTTCACCTACGCCGGGAACATGGACCAGTTCGACCCGGCCACCGGAAAGTTCCCGATAACGAACTTCACGGTCGACAGACATATTGTCAACACGGGGGAGCTCGAGAACGGACATTATCTGGTGGAAGAGAACATCACTGCCACGGACGATGGATCCGGTAACGGGATAGATACCCTTTCAAAGTTCCACAAGTACGAGGTGCACAGAAAGGAGCTCAAACTTTACAGCGTTGAGAACCAGGATGGTTTCACGGATGCCTTCACCGACCAGGATGATGTGAACTGGATGTTCCCCATACCGGTCGATAAGGACAGGGATTACAAGATATGGAACATGAACATCCTTACCTATTCGATGGCTGAATATCAGGGGACCGAGGAGAGGGGCGGTGTGGATTGTTATGTGTTCTACGGCAGTGAAGAGGACTTCGAAATGCCGCTCCCGGACGCTCTGGGGTCCATGCTTCCAGATGATATCAAGGTCGGGACCAAAATGACCATGACACTCTGGGAGAAGGCCTGGGTGCATCCATTGACCGGGGCTGTGGTCGATTACGAGAAGGAGGTCACGGTCTTCCTTACCTTCCCCGAGCTTCCCGCTCTGGAGTATCCGTCCAATTCCGGTTCTATAACGGGTTTCGACGGTGACCTCACCTTATTCGACCAGGCCTCCGGGACCTTCGTGAATATGAACGGCATCACGGCGGAGAGGAGCATCCTGTGGGGTTCCCCGGATGCTAACGGGACCCTGACCGCTGAAGAGACGGTTAACGTCTATGCACCTGGTGGCAGTCCCATCGATATGCTCGGGTCCACTGTCCAGGTGATGTTCGATGCAGCCTCCGGGGAACATACGGGAATGGGAAGGACCGGTCAGTATCTCTTCCCGCTATCAGGGGTGGGGCAGGAGGACCTCATGGTCTGGGACGATGGCTTCGGACAGGAGCTTACGGCGGCATACATCGGGATGGACAACGACACCTTCGATCCACTTAAGGCCTGCATCTACAGGATCGATGTCGAGGGGCTCCCATACGCCGCCGGCGGAACCGCTGATATGGAGATGACCTACTGGATCGAGCCCACCACGGGTATCGTTCTTGATGTGGAAAAGCATGTGTGGAACTGGAGGATGCAGGACGCGAGAAGGCTTCCGCTCGATACCGCGATGATCAACAAGACGGTCCACATGAACGCCACGGTGACCCAGATCAACCCGCTCACGACCGAGGAGTCCACCATGGAAATAGTGGTTGAGCAGATGATCAACTGCTCCGGTTACACGGACATGATGTTCTCGGTAGCGAAGATAGAGGAGAAAGTTACGAAGCTCTACATGGGAATGCCAATGGGGGCTCCCGCCGTGGCAAGGTTCGGCGTGGATGCCGTGACCATGGAATACGAGTATGTTCCCGGATGGTCGACCATGAACAGGACCGGTCTTTTCACCTTCCCGGTGGGACTCCTGAACGAGACCGGGGGGCTGCCTGACCATTTCATGATGTATTATTCCGACCTCTTGATATCTGCACCCACCGTCCTGACGGCGGAGACGGACTTCAACGGGCTCGCCGCCGCTGTTTACACGATGGATTTCTCCGATGTACCCTTGAACCATGTCCAGCTTGTGGCAGCACTTTCTGGACAGGACCCCGGGTTACCCGGCGCGACAGGACTCTACGACGGGACCATGACATATACGGTGGATATCGATACGGGGACCATCCTGGACGTGGAGAGAACGAGCTCCGTCCGCATAGTCCCCCCAACCTACGAATATCTGTGGGACCATCTCGATTCATCCACCACCCTTGCCGGTCAGTTCATGGGTGAGAACATCACGGTGACCCAGACGCTCACGGGAGCAGAGTTCATAGAGGGAATGACCGAGATCACCGTTACCGAGACGACGAAATACGACAATGGAACGGACTTCCTGCCTCCGGACGAGACGACGATCCTTATCAACACGAGCTCGCATGAGATCATGACAGGAGGAGATCAGTGGGGAGATCCCACCGGTTTCTATTTCCTCTTCCCGCCAAACCCGACCGCACCCACCTATTTAATGGTCCAGACCCTTGGACCCTATACAATGATCGCAAACGCCACCAGGGGGGACGAGACGGATACGACCGTTGCATACAACTGGACCGGAGAGACCGTTGCCGATGCAGCTTTGATAGGCTATCCTGGCATGGAACTCAACGTCACCATGGATTACAATTACCTGGTGGATAAAGTATCAGGAATTGTTCTGGATATCACGGTCGATATCATGCTCGAGAATACGACGGCACTCCCGCCTCCGGGGTACCTGATGCTTGACTTTGCGGCATCCGAGAATACAAAGGGATCGGCACTTGAGGGGAGCGCGGTCATGGCATGGGCGCTCTCTGGAATGCCGGTGGAGGTCCTCACGGTGGAGATGGAGATGTACAGCATGGAAGTGATGTACAACGTCGGAAAGGCTGGCGTTACCCAGAACATGCTGGACATCGCCGATGGCGACGAACCGGCGCTGGACCTTTTCCTGGAGTTCAACTCCACCACCAGGGAGACCATGAAACAGACCGCTCAGGCAACACTTCAAACGATACAGGGGCTGAACATGCTCAAGGGGATGAAGGCGATCCTGGAGGCCAATGATGACACCTACATGCATGTCTATTATTCCCAGGTGGATGAAGGGGACGGTTCCATAGAATACTGGGGGAACGAAGCCAAACACATGGAAGACCAGCTGGCGCTCTTCGGAACGACGATACCGGTGATTCTCTTCGTTGTGATGTTGGTCCTCGTCCTTGCAGGGATCGCACTCCTTATAGCTGGCCCCAAGGAGGCGCCTGCGGAAGAAGAATTGCCTGAAGATGAAGAAGGGGAAGAGTAGTGTATTCTTTTCTCCGGATACACGGCTCCATCTTATGATGGAGCCTTTCCCACCCCAATACTGTGAAATCGGGACCATTCGACCTCCAACCTGTGAGAGTGGGCAATATCGAATAATTTTTCAGGATCTTGATCCTGTATTAATTATCGGTGATATTTTAATTCACTCTCAACCCATAACAATCTCATCGCTCTTCTCCAATCCCATAAAAATTTATATTTTGAACTTGTAATATTTTCTTTCGAATCTTCTTATCTTACTTTTAAACCACATTAATATCATGAAAGTAAATAATATTATTAAAAGTGCATCAAATCCGAGGTTTGGCGAATCATTGCTGTCTTTCACATCCTTCTCTTCCTCTCCTTCGGCTACCGGAATTATCGAGAGGTGTGGATGGGAGTCGTAAACCTCCCCGTCGTTGATTATCCTGAGATGGAATTCTCCCGATTCAGCGCGTTGTCGTATATCGTAACCATAGACATCAGATTCAAGATAGGTCTCATCAAGAAGATGGTATCGAAAGAATTTCAAGGTGATATCCATATGGATATCCTCAGTTGGTTGATGGTCCCCGTTGAAAACAGTCACGTAGATAAAAGGTTCCCCGGAGGAATAGTACAACGGATCAAGCCATTCTTCCGGAGATGCAATATCGTCATTATCGCCGCCAAATAGGAGTTTGTTTGCATTTTGATCGATCCCGCTTCCATTGTTCAATGTCGGCATCCATGCGGCGATATTTCGTATCCTTTCATCCACTCCCGAAGCCATGAAGGCAGCCCTTGCACCTCTCGAATGGCCGAAAGCACCACAACTCCCTGTGTCGACCAGACCATATAGGGGAGAATTACGATCGTCGTTGTACTGCTCCAATCTGTCAAGGACCTTTGTATGGTCAACATGGGCGGTATCCTCTTCTCTATCGGACTCGTATGACCAGGAGGCTCCTGCCACCACGAAACCACAGGATGCGAGATTCTCAAGGAAAGAACGGTAATCCGTAGCACTTCCACCATAACCCGGTGAAAATACTATAACCGGAAATGGTGCATCCTGATCTCTGAGATATCGCTCAAGAGGCCCTCTGTATCCCGGATAGAACACTGTTACGGTAATCTCCGGCCCCGAGGTCATGATGATGGTGAACTCACATTCCGAAACTCTATATTCTTCTTTTGTGGGTTGATCCATTCCCACTACAATTGATATGAAGGGAGATATTATTAAGAACATAAGGGTGAATAGAGAAACAGTGGGAATATAGCCTCTCCTATCCATGGTCATTAATGTTTCAAGGTGTTATATAAATGGTTTGAAAAAGGGTTAGAAATGATATGGCTCCCCGCCTGCATTAATAAGAGATCCCGTCCCCCCCTCCCAGATTCGGACAGTTCCGGAAACGCTTGATCCTTGATCACAGTGATCCTCTCTTCTTATCCCGCAAGATATGGACTGTAAAGAACTTACTTTTCAGTGGAAGAATGTGTTTTGGGGGAATCCCTGATCAAGTTCAGGAACCCTTCCAGGGGGAAAACACCTCTTTCCGTGATATATCCCGTAACATATTTCGCAGGTGTGACATCGAAGGCAGGATTGAAGGCAGGCGTTCCCTCCGGGACCACCCTGGCCCCTCTTATGAACGCAACCTCATTGCCGTCCCTCTCCTCGATCGGTATCGAGGCGCCGGAAGGACATTTGCCGTCGATGGTACTTTTGGGGAACGCCACGTAAAAGGGGATGCCTATCTCCTTTGCAAGGACCGCTTTCTCATAGGTCCCGATCTTGTTCGCGAAGTCACCGTTGGCGCATACCCTGTCAGCACCCGTTATCACGAGGTCAACCTCTCCCGATCTCATGAGATGACCGCAGGCAGCATCCACGACCACTGAGTGGCGGATCCCCTCCTGAGCAAGTTCCCATGCCGTTAATCTGGCCCCCTGCAGGAGCGGCCTCGTCTCGCTCACCCACACGAAGGGGTCCCCCCCAGACCTGGCTTTGTACCTTATAGGTGAAAGCGCGGTCCCCCAATCGATGGAGGCAAGGGCGCCGGCGTTGCAGTGGGTCATGACCCTCGCCCCATCCGAGATCAACCTTGCCCCGGTCTTCCCTATCCTGCGGCAGGCCTCTATGGTCCTTTCGTAGATGTCCCTGGCGGCCTCCATGGCATCCTCCGTTCCCTTATCGACGAAAGCCAGAGCAACCTCGTCCAGGCAGTTACGGAGATCGACCGCGGTCGGTCTCGACCCGAGAAGTGAACCGTAAGTCCCCTCCAGGACCTCGCCGCGGGACAGGGCAAGGGCAAGGGAGTAAGCCCCGAAGGAGCCGATAGCAGGTGCGCCCCTTATGGCCAATGTCCTGATTGCCATGATCTGCTCCTCGATGGTTCCCGCCTCTCTCAGGACCACCTTGTCCGGGAGCTCACGCTGATCGATGAACTTCAACACCCCATCCCCCACCCAGAAGCAGCACCTGTCGTGCTGTTCATCGCCGGTCCTGAACCTGATAGGATCACCTCATGGGTCTTGCACCCATGGGCCCTGTGGGGTAACCCCTCGGGGGAGGCATGCCCCCCGCTGGCGCCCTGGCCCCCGGAGGGATCTCATCTGTCCTGTTGCCGCGTCTGTTCTTCAGTAGAACGGTAGCTGATAGTCCTATAAGGACCAACAGTCCGATGACCGGAATCCCGATATACAAGATGGTCGCGGGCTCGTTCTCGTCCGAGGAGCTCTTCTTCTCAACAACCAGTATGACGATGTCCCGGGTATCTGTCCGCCCGTTCGTGTCGGTGACAGTGACCCTGATGGTATGGTTGCCTGCCACTACAAGGGTCGGGACCTTGAAATTGCCCGTGTGGATGCCATCCTCCGCCGTCTCGTCCGGTGTGACCCCATCGTCCGAAAGGGTGAGGTCGGAGAGAAGGAACGAGGAGAGGTCCACCGTCACGACCAGAGGATCGTTCTCCTCGTCGGACACATTGACGGTTATCTTCACCTCATCCCCTTCGCTGACCTCGTAGGCCGAAACCTCCAGGTCATCGATCACCGGTGGTGAGTTTGCCTTTTCGACAGTAAGTGAGAAGGAACCCGTGGCCGTCAGGCCTGTCATGTCCATTGCCGTAACGTCTATTCTGCCTTTCACTCCGGGGGTCACCGTTTCGTCCACGGTGAACTCCAATGACCAGAGGTCGCCACCCTCGAAATCCATCCTTGCCCTGGAACTACCTTTGAGGGGGGTGAGGTCGGCCCACACCTCGTCCACATCGTCGTTGTCGTCCTCCACCGTCGCTATCACCTGGACCTTCTCCTTTCCATCGTTCACAACTGTGATCGGGTCCACGATAATGTCCAGGATCATCGGCGGTACAGGTGGGAGTATGACCTCCAACCAGACCCTTTCCACGGTCTCGTGCCCCGTCTCGTCCACTGCCGTGATCTGGACCTGATACATGTCCAGTGATGTCATCGGATCTATGATGAATGCGAAGCTGTAGTTCCCATCGTTACGGAAGAGGTCCCCGTCCTCCCCTTCATCGTTGAGTTCCTGCCTGTTGTCACCGCCAAGGGATGTCAGGTCGGCCGTGACCCTGTCCACGTCATTTTCCGCATCCTCGATGATGGCCCATATGGTGGTGGTGGTGAAGCCGTCGTTGGGTACCTTCGACGGGGACACCCCGGCATCCACGAACTCGGGTGACTCGGTAAATTCGGATAAAGGGTCCACCTTGAGGGTCACGTTGGCGTATGCTTCAGCTCCCTTGGAGTCCCTTACGGTGATCTTGAAGGTCCATACCCCGATCGGTGCTTCCCTTGTGAGCTTGTAGGAGTAGATGCTGTCCCCCTCGATCTGGTCCCCTCCGTTCTTTCCATCGTCGTACATCCTCTGGTCCTCACTCCCCCCTATGGGGGACATGTCGATCGTGATCCTGTAAAGGTTCCCGTCCTCGTCGGTGGGCAGACATGTGAAGATGGGTTGCTTCGACCCATCATCGGGAATATTATCCGGATCGACCCCCGCACTCGTGATCAGGGGGGGATGGTTGAGGAACCCGAAGGCTTCCACTTCGAGATCGGTGCTCGCTCCTATCCGGTCCCTGTGGGCCGGGTCCGAGACCACGGCCGTACCGGTAGCGTTGATGTAGAACCTGCAATCCTGCCCCGCATAGGTCCTGTCGGGAGCCCGGACCTTCCAGGTGACGACCTGGAACGACTTTGGAGAAGAAATATGCAGGTCGATGCTCTGTGCCCCCTCGGCCATTGTGAAGTCCTCGGGCAGCTTCAGGAAAGCTGTGGGGTTCTGGACAGCGACACCTGAAAACACAGGCGGGGCCATATAGGTGATGTTTGCGGAGATCTCGAACTCCGTGCCCGCTTCCGCGTTCTTCGGAGCTTTGACCCCAGTGATCCCCCACGGGCATGCGGTCATACCTATCCTGTAGGTGCCGACGTTCCCACCCTGTATCTCGAAGACGTTCCATAGCCTGTCAAGGTCCTCTCTCAGAAGATAGACATCAGCCCCACCTCTTGCACCGTCCCCCGGAGGGAGCGGGTCGTGGAGCTTGAACTGGCCCTCGGCGAATTCGGAGTCGTAACCGACCACGAGCCTCCATACCTTTTCGAGACCTGCAAGGCTTTCGGGGGTCACCTGGGGCGGGGTCGGCGGATTGGTCGGAGGGGTGATCTCGGGGGGGAAATCTCTGTACATATATAGCATAACTACCTGGTTCTGGGTCAATGCCTCGTATATGTCCGTGAACCTGTTCTCCACTCTGGGATCGTTGTCGCTCCAGTCGTAGTAGAAGCCCCCGTATCCATAAGGTCTCTCCTTGTAGCCTCTCAGGTTGCCTTTTGCCCAGCTCTGGTCGGAGAAGTGGGCGGCCCTGACGAGTTCGTCCACGGTGGACACGCTGCCGTCGATCACGCCTTTGGAGACGTTCCTGATATCCTGCTGGGAGACCGAAGGCCCCCAGTAGTCGAACACCATCTGAAGACATGCTTCGCCGGTCAGTTCAGACGATGCGGCGGCATGGTACGGAACCACCTTCGAGAGGTCCCTTCTCGTGGAGTAAGCGTTCCCACCCTGGTCGAACATGGTCGTTAACGCTACGGATGAAACGACAACAAGGATCGCTCCAAGGACAGCCAGGGCCGAAAGCGGCCTCTTTCCATTCGGATTCATCTGCTCACCCCGAAAAGGGAATTCATTGTATAGCTCCAGCTATACACCTATGTGATTATGGGCGGGGATTATAACATTTGTGGAATGACCCGTATACGGAAGTGTAGAGCCTAGGGAGATATGTCACCCTCTCGAATGATAAGAACACTCTCAAGGTTTAAGGCTTTCACCAGCTTCACATACCAATTGTCATCAACATTCCCGGAATACCGCTCTTGGGGAAAAGTTCTGATCGATGAATGATACTTGCCATTGTTGTATCAACCATTGAAAACTGAGATCCAACGATCGATCCTGGACCTGTTCCGGGAGCATCTTAATCGATGTCTCAGGAACCGTTTCAAAGCTTATGGATCCACCTTGGACTTCCTCTTTGATCTTAGTTTAAAAACACGAAAGTCCTTTTCCTGGATATGGTTTCGAACTTTTTTCCTACAGTGACCAGTCTCTTTACTTATCTCCGAAATGGGTAGTCCTTCCTCGTATAGCTTCCGCGTCATGATCTATCTCTCCATCTCTAACATGGCCACCCTCGCAGTTGATACAAAGAATGCCTAAGTTGAACTGGTTTTTTTCATTTGGCGAAATTGGGTAAAAGTAAATTGGTGACGACATCCATATTCCTACCTCGAATTCCCCTTTATTTCGTCGCTGATCATTCACTGTTCTCGGATCCTACCACAAGTAACATTCACATACCCTACTCATATCCCTTGGAGACTCTGCTCATCGACTCACACTCGCCCACGTCCGAATTCCCCGAATTCGGACCATTCAAAAGGAAACCCCCACCCTACCGATAGAGGTTGCATCTGTCCCAAAGCCTTGTTACGAGTAACAGGGCAGAAGGGCCCTTCCCGACCATTCCTTCACTTCGTTCATACATTTCCCACATGACCATTCCCCCTTCAACGCTCTGTTCGAAGGCGTGCAGAAGAGACCAGGGAAATACTTCACGAAAGTAATTTTTCATAATAATCGTGAAGGAAATACGTGAAGTTCGTTTCACGATTCTACTTCATGGAAGAATATCCATATCATTTCAGATACTACTTATCATTTCAAGAAAATCTCTGGAACTTATTATTCTGATCTGTTCCACTTCCTTCATTACCAGAAGGTCCTGATCACCAGATATGATATAATCCACTTCAGAAGCGATTGCACATTCCAGTATCTTGTTGTCTGTCGGATCCCTACTTTTAATATCTGACCTATCCTTAACAGAGACCAACCTTGAGAAGGAGAAGTAGATCTTCAGGAGTGTATCCATCTCTTCATTGGTCAAATTGAATTTTCGGTATGACAATACTCGCTCCACTTCCGACAGAATGCCGATGGAAGTATGATTTTCAAGTATTCCGCCCATGCACATGTCAATGATCTTTGATTCGTTACCGTTCCAGAGAATGCCCGACACAAACACATTGGTGTCAATGACCACCTTCATTCAGTTTTCCCTTGCCTTCTTTACAGCTTCTTTCACATCATCTCTCGTGATGCCCATTTTTTGGATCCGTTC